>JAFVQA010000113.1 GCA_017505015.1 Clostridia bacterium | reverse complement strand
TATGTACCATTGAAGATTTTATGATATGGTTTTCAACAAAAACTGGATACACTATATTCACCGAAAAAACAAATATAACAATTACCGTTACAAAAAAAAATACAGCACTCATTAATGAAATATTACAACCTCATTTGCAAAACCATCAATAAAAAAATACAGGCATTTTGACATTAAAGAAGAAGCACTCAAATGAGTGCTTCTTTTTTTAGTCAATTTCAAACAAGTCTTTGTTTTTTAACACTTTTCTGCACGTTCGTCATATATACTAAAGTATCTATTTAAATATGCAGACAATTGAGAAGACCAAAACCCACCCGTTGTTGTGGGTGGGCTATTCGTTAAAATATTTTCGCATTTTGTCGAGAATTTTGCTTTCAAGGCGAGAAACCTGCACTTGAGATACGCCAAGGTGAGTTGCAATTTCGCTTTGAGTTTTGTCGCGAAAATAACGCAAAATTATTATCTTTTTTTCTCTTTCAGTCAGTTTGTCTATGATGGCATAAAGCATGATTTTGTCTATCATGTCGTCAGTTTTGTCTTCGGCACACATTTTGTCTAAAAGAGATTGAGATTTTTCGTCACTTTCGTCTGTTTTTTCATAAATAGAAATTGGCATTTGTGCTGATTCCATTGCAAAAACAACTTCTTGTGGAGAAATTTCAAATTTGTCTGCAATTTGTTGAACAGATGGCTCTGCAAGGTTTTGTTTTTTGCAGTTATCCACAAATGCTGATATTTTGGCAGAAAGTTGTTTTGTTGCACGGGACACTTTTACAAACCCGTCGTCACGCATAAACCTTTTTAGCTCGCCTGATATCATTGGTACTGCATAGGTGGAAAACCTCACGTTAAAGTTAGTGTCAAAGTTTTTTATTGCCTTTAAAAAACCAACGCATGCAATCTGGAACAAATCGTCGTATTCTACGTTTTTGCCCGTGTAATGGCGAACTATGCTTTTTAGCAATGGTGCATTGTGTTCAAGCAAAGTTTCTTTTGCCTGCTCGTCGCCAGATTGCGCCTGTTTGATGAGATGCATTGTTTGATTGTGGTCAAGCATCAATATCCTCTTTGTCTTTGAAAAATTTTGTCAGTTTTAGTTTTGTGCCTTTGCCCGGTTGCGAAGATAAAACAACTTTGTTCATAAAAGCCTGCATAACCGTAAAACCCATGCCGGATCTTTCTTCGTCTGGCTTGGTTGTAAAGAACGGTTGCATTGCTTGTTCCACGTTGTCTATGCCTACTCCAAAATCAGTTATTGTTATTTCTACCCTGTCAGCAAACAAAATTGCATCAATAGTTATGTTGCCTTGCTGATTTTTATATCCGTGAACGACGCAATTTGTCACTGCCTCACTCACGGCAGTTTTAAGGTCGTTTATTTGCTCTAACGTTGGATTGATGCTTACGCAAAAAGCTCCAACTACACCTCTTGCAAAAGATTCGTTTAATGACAATGCAGGAATTGTTAATTGCATTTTATTTATATAGTCCATTTATCCTCTCCCAGATTATTTAACTTTTGGCATAATTGTATACAACCCTGCCATTTTAAAAATTTTGTCTATTGGTGCAGAAACATTTTTTACACATACGGGCACACCACGTGCCTTTAGTTTTTTATATCTGCCAATTAAAACGCCAATTCCTGTGCTGTCCATAAAAACAAGATTGCCCAAATCGAACACTACTGTGGATATTCCTGGGCTGCAAATTGCATCATCTATCCTTTGTCTGACCATATCTGCGGCATATTCATCGAGCTCTCCGCATAAAAATATTGTTAAAGTATGCTTTCCAGTTGCGAATTTTACGTC
>JAFVQA010000112.1 GCA_017505015.1 Clostridia bacterium | reverse complement strand
TTCAAGAACAAAAAGGATATCCTGCTCGTCCATAAATTTGTAGCCACCACCCTTCACGGTTGATTTTGCAATGAGTGGCAACATTTCTTTAGTTGCACCAAGCTCACGCAGAGTTGAAGGAATGCCCATTTCTTTTATAAATCCGGCAAGTGCATTTATGCCTTCAAGGGCAATTTGTTCTTTTTCTTTGCCATCTGCGCTTACACCCCACACGTTTATTGCAAAACGAACAAATTTGTCAATGCCATATTTATAAATATATTTGTAATATGGTACAGATATGACTGCAAGACCAAGACCATGAGGACAATCGGTATAAGCACCAAGCTGATGCTCGATCATGTGAACTTCCCAGTCTTGTTCTTTTGACAAGCCTGTGATTGTGTTTAAACCAAGCGTTGCGCACCACATAATGTTGCTTCGTGCCTGATAATCCAATGGGTTTTTAACGGCAACTTTTGCACTGCTGATGAGTGATTTTAAAACACCTTCTATGAGATAATCGGTAACGTTTTCGTCATTGCCAGAAAAATATTGTTCAAGCAAATGAGAAAAAATATCAAAAATTCCGCTGACCATCTGGTGTTGTGGCACAGTGAAAGTATATTCTGGGTTGAGTATAGAAAATTTCGGATAAACTTCTGGCCCATATACCCTGCCGTTTTTAATAACCTGTTGTTCGTTTGTAATAACAGAGCCTCCATTCATTTCGCTTGCAGTGCCCGCCATTGTGAGCACAGAACCCACAGGCACGATTTTGTTGTCAACATCTTCGTAGTCGACCCAATATCTTTGCCATGGGTCGCCATATGCATATGCAGACACAGAAATTGCCTTGGCACAATCGATAACCGACCCACCACCTACCGCTAAAATGAGGTCTACGTTGTTGTCACGCACAAGTTTGCAACCTTGCAAAACCTGGCTGTATCTTGGGTTTGAATTGATGCCAGAAAGTTCGACAACACTCTTGCCACACTTGCCAAGTATTGACACAATCTCGTCATAAAGGCCTGTTTTTTTGATTGAGTTTTTGCCATACATAAGCAACACGTTTTTACCAAAACCATTCAATTCGTTTTCCAGATTGGACAAAGCAGTTTTTCCAAAATAAATTTTCGTTGGGTTGTAATATTCAAAATCAAAAAGCATATTTCACCTCGCTGAGCAAATTATAACACTCACAAAAAACGTTTTCAATACGCAACGTAAAAACAGATATAATTTTTTGTATAAATCGTTGATATTTGTTTTTATTTTCATTTATACACCAAACTTGCCAAAAAAAGCAGAGGTTTTTCCCCTCTGCTTTTAAGTTTTTGTGACTTTTTTGTTTCCGAATTTTTTAAACACAGCATATTGCATTTAAAAAAGACCAAGCTTGTTTTGTTTTGCCCTGTGACTATTTTGAAAACAGGTGCGTAAGGAGCACAGCGACGGAACAGCAATCGCTACCCTTTGGGTCGATTGCGTCAGAGCGGGACAAGTCACGCGATGAGCAAAAAACAAAAAAAGACCAAGTCTTTCGACTTGGTCTTTTTGGTTGGTGCGAAGAGCGGGACTTGAACCCGCACGGTGTAACCATACGCCCCTCAAACGTACGCGTCTGCCAGTTCCGCCATCCTCGCGCAACAGTGACATTATAGAGCATAACGAAAATGGTGTCAACTTTTTTTAGCAAGTTTTTTGATTTTTTTTGACAAAAATTTTTTTGACCTGTTTTTAGCACATTTTTGTATAATTCTCCTTTTTAAGGCAAAAATCGTTGTGAAAAACAAATTAACATAAAACAAAAACACAAGGAGATTTTTTATGAAAAGAAAAATTTTGGCGATTTTGCTTGTTGCAACATCATTTTTTGTTTTTGCAGGGTGTGGACCGCAGGCAAAAACTTTCAGCAGTGACGGCATTTCTATCATGGCGAACAGCGATTTTAAGCAAACATCAAAATACGGTCACGCTTTGTATCTTGAAAGCGACTATGCAACAATTTCGGTAAAACGTGAAAAAATGGCAGATTTGAGTGGTCTTGACGAAAACAGCCAGTTGAGAGATTATACCGACTCTGTAATTTCTAACAACAGCCTTAACGACGTAACTGCACAAAACTTTGGTGGCACAGGTGGATATGACTATTTTAGTTATGACAAAAACGAAAACAACAATGACCTGACATATTTTGTAACTACTGCAAAAGGAAGCGATTCGTTTTATCTTGTGACAATGCAATCTAAAAAGGCAGACTTTAAAACACACGAAGAAAACTTTAAAACGTGGGCAAAAAGTTTTAAGTTTGACGTTGAAAATGAAAAATAAATTTAATTAAAAATAAAAAAGGACGGCACACCTGCCGTCCTTTTTGCATTTTATTTGTTGTTTGACTGGTTGTCTTTTGATGGACATTTTGATTTGCACGCAGAGCAACTGCCACAACAACCGCCATTCTTTTTTTCACGCCTGAAGCTTAAAACAACGCCTGCAACCGCACCTATAACTATCAATGAAAGAATAACAACTTCTATCGGTGACATAAGACAACCTCCTTTAATTTTTAAGCTTTATTTTTTTTGTATCTGATATACAAAACCACAATAGCAGCAACCAGTGCAACCGCAAAGATAACGCCAACCCACCAGTATGTAAAGCACCAGTACGTAAGACCTGAAACTACGTATGCAACGAGCATCCAGAATCCAATTGCTTTAAACAATTCTTTTGTGCTTTTGAGTTCGCCTGCAACTGCACCAACCATTGCCATACAAGGCATGCAGAGCAAGTTGAAGAGCATAAAGGCAAATGCTGCAGGTGTTGTCATTGATGCGATCATAAATTCAAGACCCATGCCACCTGCCAAAACTTCCATTGTTGCAACAACTTCTTCTTTAGCGAGCAAGCCAGTGAGCGATGATACTGCCAACTGCCAGCCAAAGTCACCCATTGCCCAACCCATTGGATAGAACAAATATTGCAAAACCTGACCGATTTGACCGAGCATAGAAACGTTGATGTCGTCAACCATTCCGTTCCAGAAAGCAAAGCCAAAGTTTGACAAGAACCAGATAATAACGATTGCACTTGCAATGATAGTGCCTGCTTTTACCAGATAATGTTTGAGTTTATCCCACAAGTGCAACATTGTGTTTTTGAATTGTGGAAGGTGATAATCTGGCAATTCCATAATGAATGGTGCTGTTTCTGCCTTGTTGATAACAAGTTTGAGTATAATTGCACAAATAAGAGCAACCACAATGCCGATGAGATAGATTGAATATACAACCAAATCGCCGTGCTGACCACCAAACAACACGCCCGCAAATACCAACCAGATTGGCAATTTTGCACCACATGAGAAGAATGGTGAGATATACAACGAAATTTTACGTTCTTTTTCGCTTTCGAGTGTTTTTGTAGCCATTACACCAGGAACACCACAACCAAAGCACATAAGCAATGGATAAAACGCTTTGCCTGACAAACCCAGTTTGCGGAAAGCTCTGTCCATAATAAACGCTACACGAGCCATATAACCTGTGTCTTCCAAAATTGAAAGGAACAAGAAAAGCATGAGGATATGTGGCAAGAATGACAAGATTGCATCGATACCTGCAAGCAAACCGTCACAAACAAGACCTGTAAGCCAGTCTGGGCAAGATGCCATCCAACCGGCAACAATATCTATAACGTTGCCAGTAAGCCAGCCACACCATGATTGCAACCATACGCCAGGTGATGGAATTGCACTGCCAGCCTCTACCTGCCAGAAAGTGCACCACAAATCACTGTTGATCTGTACACCAAAAAGTGAGCCGAGATACAAAAAGTCTTCTGCAAAAGTAACGTGGAAAATTGCGAACATTATCACAAGGAAGATTGGAATGCCCCATACCTTGTGAGTAAGAACCTTGTCTGCCTTTTGCGTTACGTTAACCTTACGTTTTGCATTTTTAATAACTATTGATGGCATTTTTGAAGTGATATATTGATATCTTGCATCTGCAACCATTGCCTCAAAGTCACCATCAAATGCAGAAGAATCTATCGTTGCCCTGATTTCCTGAACGTGTTCTTCAATATGTGGGTGATCTTTAACTTCAAGCAAGTCACCCTCAAGCACTTTTACAGCGTGGAAACAAGCACAGTCAACGTCGTGTTCCCAGCAAAGTTTTTCTACCTCTTTGCAGGCCTTGCCAATCAACGGACTATATTCTACAACAGAAAAACTCTTGCGTGGTGTTTTTGAAACCTGATAAGCCACCTTCATGAGTTCGTTAATATTTTTGCCACGAAGTGCACTTATTGCTATAACAGGAACGCCAAAGGCTTTTTCCATTGCCCTTACGTCAATTTTGTCACCAGCCTTTTCTACCGTGTCAATCATATTGAGCGCAATAACCATTGGAACGTTTGTTTCGAGCAACTGTGTTGTGAGATACAAATTGCGTTCCAGTTTTGTTGCGTCTACAATGTTGATGATAAGGTCTGGATTTTCATCCATAATAAAGTTTCTTGAAACAACTTCTTCCAACGTATATGGTGAAAGTGAATAAATGCCAGGCAAGTCTACAATGTTTATTTTTTCTTCAAGTTTTTTGTAGACACCCTCTCTTTTGTCAACAGTTACACCCGGCCAGTTACCAACGTGGGCAGTGCTGCCTGTAAGTGCATTGAAAAGTGTTGTTTTGCCCGAGTTAGGGTTGCCAGCCAAACAAAATTTAAGCATTATTCAGCCACCTCCATAACCACGTTTTCTGCCTCTGCCTTTCGCAACGACAACTGATAACCACGCAACTCTACGTTGAGTGGATCACCCATTGGTGCAACTTTTGTCAGTTTTATTTCTACACCGTGAGTAACACCCATGTCGTAAAGTCTGCGCCTGATTTTGCTGCATGAAGTCACTTTGACAACTTTGCCAACCTGACCAACTGCAAAATCTTTCAAACTTTTTTGCATAAAAAATTCCCCTTTTATATATTTGCATTAAACCTGCTTTCGCAGAGTATAACCAGAATTGTTAGCGTTTGCTAACTTTTAAACAAAATATAAATGAGCCCTGACTTTCGTGATAAAAAGAAAGTTGCTCACACACAAAGTTAGCCTATGCTTACTTTTGACATAATAGCACCACCACCATTAAAAGTCAAGGTTTTGCAACGAAAAAATTAAATTTCCTTAACTTTTGCCACTGTTTTTTAACGTTTTTATGTTTAAATTTAACTTTTTTATAAAAAAAATACTTTTTTTGAATAAAAATTGAATAAAAGTATTTACTTTATC
>JAFVQA010000111.1 GCA_017505015.1 Clostridia bacterium | reverse complement strand
TCAAAAGGCTTATAAAATATATCATAACTGCAATGGAGCCAATCCCTGTATATAAAGGCAATTTGCGTGAGGTTATAACAACAATAAACCTTACGGTAGAGGCGATGCAGTCGGGCGACAATATTATGCTGTTTCCAGAAAAACCAGACGTCGCCTATAACAGTGAAGGTGGAGTAGACAAGTTTTATTCTGGCTTTGTCGAAATTGGTGCGGGTTATTACAAAAAAACAGGCAAAAGCACAACTTTTTATCCGGTTTACATAAGCAAAAAAAAGAAAAAGTTGTTTATAGGCGACGGAATAAAATATAACGCTTGTGTGCCAAAAACAGACGAAAAACGTCGCATAGCAAATCTGTTGCACGAACGAATGCAAAACATGGCAAACGGCTGCAACAAAAAAACAGAAAAGGATGATTGATATTATGAACGAACAACAACCACAATTTGACACAAAAACACGCCTTTGTTGCGTGCTTGCATATTTTTCAGTGTTATTCTTTTTGCCGTTGGTGGTTGCACCAAATGACCAAAGGGCAAGATTTCATGCAAACCAGGGTCTGGTGCTTTGCCTTGCAAACGCAATAGGCAATGCACTCATTGCAGTAGTTTGCATTTTCATCACTTCGCCAGATATCAAAAATGCAATTTACACAATATTCAACCTTGTTTCAATTTGTTTTTGCATACTTGGCATTTTGCACGTTGTTCGCGAAGAACAACGCCCACTTCCATTCATTGGCAAAATAACTTTGATAAAATAACAAAAAAACAACAGGTACTTATGATAAAAGTAACAAACCTAACAAAAATTTACAAATCAAAAGGCAGTTTCGATTGCAAAGCGCTTGACGACGTAAGCTTTGTGCTTGACGACAAGGGCTTTGTTTTTGTCATTGGCAAAAGTGGCAGTGGCAAATCAACCTTGCTCAACATGCTTGGTGCGTTAGACAACGTTACAAGTGGCGACGTAATAGTTGACGGCAATAGTTTGTCATCACTCAAAAACAGTCAGTTTGACGATTATCGAAACAACAACATAGGTTTTATTTTTCAGGATTTTCACTTGATAGACAGCCTTACCGTTCGTCGCAACGTCGAGCTTTCGCTTGACCTGCAAAACAGAACAGATAAAGGCGAAGTTGACGATGCCCTCAAAAAAGTTGGTCTTAACGGCTATGCCGACAGATACCCACGCGAACTCAGTGGTGGTCAAAAACAACGTGTTGCCATTGCCCGTGCTATTGTAAAAAACCCAAAAGTTGTGCTTGCAGACGAACCAACCGGCAACCTTGACACCAAAACTTCAAAACAAATTATTTCGCTGTTAAAAGAGTTGTCCAAAGAAATTTTGATAGTTGTTGTATCTCACAACCTTGCAGATGCACACAACAATGCAGACAGGATTATAGAACTTGCTGACGGCAAAATTTTGTCAGACACAAGCGAAATTTCAAGTTATAAAGACGAAGTTTCAATTTGCAACGACACAGTCACTTTGCCATATATGCGCAAACTCACAGCAGACGAAAAAGTGTTGATAGAAAAAGCCTTGTTCAATGGCGAAATAAAGCATATCAAACAACTTGACGGCAAATTTAAAAAGACTGTCGAGCCACAATACAATGAAAAGCAAGTGCCTTTGCAAAAAACAAAACTAAAACCAGCAAAAGCGGTCAAACTCACCGGCAATATGATAAAAAGCAGTGTGTGGCGCTCGTTTGTTTCGGCATTTGTGGTTGCCTGCATAATTGTTGTGCTTGCTTTGTCTCAAACCATAATAGCATTTGATAGCGCGCAGGTCATCAACAACGAGTTTGCAAAAGCCAGCGAAGGTCAGCCAATCATTTTGCAAAAAAACGATTATTATGGCACAAACACTTCAAAAATAAATTCAAGTTATACAATACCAATTTCACAAAAAGATTTAAATGCCCTCAAAAATGTAGCGGGGGAGGGTAATGCTTTTCAACTGATAAATCACACCCTGCCAATAACAACTACCGTTAGGCAGGATGGTGTGCAATATGGTAGAAAATATATTGCCAACAACTTTTTTGCTGCTGAAACTCTTGGTACGTTAATCACTGACGAACAGTTTTTGATTGACAAGTTTGGCAAAGACGGCAAACTGCCATTGATTTGTGGTGATATAGACGACAAGTCTTATGGCGTTGTTGTTACCGACTATTTTGCAGACAGTTATTTTATTCGCAAAAAAATAATCGATCGTGATTATACAAAGTTACTTGGAGAGTATGTATATTCAACTTCAAACGTGCATGGTTACATAAACGCTATTATCGATACTGATTACGAAACAAAATATAAAGAAATTGTTGATGTATTTTTAAGTGGCGAACAAATAGACGTAATAAATGAATTTTCAAATAATCAACTCTATATGCAAGCCAACGACGAAATTATGCAATATCTTGCAATTGGATATACAATCAACCCAAATTTTATAAATGATTTTGACGAAAGTGAAATCAGATATTTTGCTAAACCAGGGCTATTTGTTTATAACGATGATACCAGCACGGCAAGAGCAAACATGCACTTCAGAAAACAAGAAGAAAAACATCTTGTTGACAAAGACAAAAATCCAATTGTGCTAACAGGCAACGAAATTGCAATGAACTACAGCCAGTTCAATCAACTTTTTGGCACAGAGTGGACTTATCAAAACTGTCACGAATACGTGGCAAACAGCCAGACGATAAAAATTTCAACCTACAATCCATGCGACACAAAGTTTAAAACCCCTGTTTTCGAAAAAACCTTTAAAATAAAAGCAATTTTGAGGTCGTCAGGAAGTGGCAGTGGTTATTACTGTTCAGACGAGGTTTTTGATTATCTTGTAGAAAATCATTCTTTCTATACTTGGCAGTTGTATTTTGACGGCTATGAAGATGCAAACGCATTGTATGCCAAGGCAGGCGAAATGGGTTATCTGCCAACTGCAATCATGGTAGAGGGCATTTCTACAATGGCATATGCAGTAGAAAGTTTTGCAGAACTGTTTGAACTCATCTCTTTCGTTTTGTATGCTGCATGTATTTTGGTGCTTGTAAACTTCAGTTCAAAGTTGGTTAAACAACGTAAATATGACATTGGCGTTTTGCGTGCACTTGGTTGCAAAAACAGCAGTCTTGCGTTTGTGTTTATCACACAAATTTTGCTTGTGGGCATCGCAACCTGCATTATGGCATATCTGGGTATGTTTGTGTTTATCGACCTTGCAAACAGCGTGCTTGTAGAGTCACTCAAACGCCTTGCTTCTAGCTTTTTGGTGTTTGACATGCAGTTTTTAACTTTCAAAAACAGCATAATTTTGCCAGACTGCATTGCCGTGCTTGCAATAACGGTTGTTTCAACGATAATACCACTCGTTATGCTTCGCAAAATAAAACCAGTCAACATCATCAAATCAAAAGAGTAAGGCACTTCACAAATGGCAAAACGGTGTGGCTCGGTGTATTCGAAATAGTGTCTAAACAAAAGACTTAATACAAATCATAAAACAGAGGATAAAACCATGCAAAAACCATATATCATTTTGCATATGATGACGTCGCTTGATGGCAAAATCACAGGTGACTTTTTAAATTATGGCGATGCTCTTGGCGAAGATTATTATCGCATCAACCGTGAATACAAGGCAGATGCTTTTTGCTGTGGTCGCATCACTATGGAGGGCAGTTTTACCAAAGGCAAACAGCCAGACCTTGCACCTTTTGCAAAAGCCACGGTGGAAAGGGTTGACCACGTTGCAAAACAGGCAGATTATTATGCCGTATCAATAGACCCACATGGCAAACTTGGTTGGTATGGCGACCATATTGACGACTATGACCCTGGCTATGACAAGGCACATATTATCGAGGTGCTTACAGACAAGGTGAGCGACAGTTATCTGGCGTTTTTGCAAAGCAAAGGCGTTTCGTATATCTTTTGTGGCAACGACAAAGTTGACGTTAACGTCATGAACGACAAACTTGCAAATTTGTTTGGCATAAAAAC
The DNA here is from genome assembly GCA_017505015.1 of Clostridia bacterium. Lineage (GTDB taxonomy): Bacteria > Bacillota > Clostridia > Christensenellales > CAG-314 > Heteroclostridium. Next base: position 13,340 of record JAFVQA010000111.1, on the reverse strand, counting down.
TCTTATGCTCGAGGGTGGTGGATTGACAGACACTTTGTTTTTAGATGCAGACGTTATTGACGAAATCAGCCTTGTTGTGTCACCAATCATTTCAAACGGTGGAATAGATTTGTTTGCAAATAAAAACTGTTCACTCGCTATCTATAAATTGCAACAAACACAACAGTTGTCAGACAACGGCTTGTGGCTCAACTATAAAAAATAATTTTTTTAACAAACAGGAAAACGTCTGTCTTTGTAAAAACACATGACAGCAAGAGAATAAATTGTTTTTAATGAAAAAAACAATAAAAAACGCCCAAACGGGCGTTTTTTGCTTGTCTAAATTGCATTTTAACAATAAAATAAAAAAAGTATTATTAGTTTACTTAAGTTTTTACTTAAGATGGAGTTTTTATGAAAAAGGGAAATTTTTGGGCACTTTTGCCTATAGGCGTATTTTTGGTTCTCTTTTTGGGCAGTGGCATTCTGATTGGCGATTTTTACGTTATGTCAGCGCTCTTGTGCTTCTTGATTGCACTTGCAGTGGCAATGCTTCAAAACAAAAAGGTATCATTCGGTGAAAAACTCGGCACTTTTGCAAAAGGTGTTGGCGAAAAAAACATCATCACAATGATTCTCATCTTCCTTTGTGCGGGTATGTTTTCTGGTGCAGTAGGTTCAATCGGTGGTGTGGAAAGCACAGTTAACTTTGGTTTGTCAATTTTGCCACCAGAGCTTGCAGTTGTTGGCTTGTTCCTTATTGGTTGCTTCATTTCAACAGCAATGGGTACTTCTGTTGGTACAATCACAGCAATCGCTCCAATTGGTTATGGCATTTCTGTGGCAACAGGCATTTCTGCTCCTTTGTGTCTTGCAGCAGTAGTAAGTGGTGCAATGTTTGGCGACAACCTTTCAATGGTTTCAGACACAACAATTGCCGCAGTAAGCACACAAGGCTGTAACATGCGTGACAAATTCAAACGTAACTTTTTTATCGTGTTGCCTGCAGCAATTATTTCTTGCGTTGTGTTCTATTTCATCACAATGGGCGAAGTTGCAGAAATTCCAGAAATTGGTGGATATAACTTCCTCAAAATCATTCCTTATCTTTTCGTTTTGATAAGTGCAGTTGCAGGTCTCAACGTATTTTTGGTTTTGACAGGTGGCACAGTTTTGTCACTCGTTATTGGCTTGTTCCTTGGTGACTCATCAATCACAATGGTTTCAATGCTCAAAGGCATTGGCTCAGGCATTACAAGCATGTATGACATTGCGCTCATTTCTTTGGTTGTTGCCGGTGTTGTAGAAATCATCAAAGCAAACGGTGGTATCGATGCAATCATTTATCTCATTCGCAAGAGTGTAAAAGGCAAACGTGGTGCGCAAGCAGGCATTGCATTGCTTGTTACTTTGGTTGACTTCTTTACAGCAAACAACACAGTTGCAATCGTTATTTCTGGCCCAATTGCGAAAGACATTGCAAGTGAGTTTGATGTTGACCCACGCACTTCTGCATCACTTTTGGATATTTTCGGTTCATTTGCACAAGGCGTTATTCCTTATGGTGCACAACTTTTGGCAGCAGGCAGTTTTGTTTTTGCAGGTTTGCCAGTTCAGGTTTCTCCTGTGGAAATTATGCCATTCCTTATCTATCCATATCTCATGGCAATTAGCGCAATCATCTTTATTGCATTCTTTAGTCTTAAAAAGTTTGGTAAAAAAGATAAGGGTCAAAAACAACCAGAAAAACAAGAAGAAATTGTTGCATAACAAACAAAAATCAAAAGCCGTCATTGTGACGGCTTTTTTTATTTGCTAAAATCACTATTGCAAAACATTGCATATTATGTTAATATTTGCTTGTAAAAATGAGGTGTTTATTATGGAATTTCAACAAGTTTTAAACCAAAGATTTTCTGTTCGTGAGTTTGAACAAAAGATGGTAGAAGACGAAAAAATAAACGAAATATTAAAGGCTGCACAAATTGCACCAACTGCAAAAAACAGCCAGCCACAAAAAATTTACGTTGTTAAAAGTGACGAAGCAATCACAAAATTTCGTCAATGCACAAAATGCCATTTCGATGCCCCAATTGGTTTTATCGTTTGTTATGACGAAAACCAAAGTTTTTTGGGCAAAGACGGCAGACAGTTTGGCGTGCTTGATGCCAGCATTGTAACAACTTATATGATGCTTAAAGCAACCGAACTTGGTCTTGGCACAACGTGGGTTGGTTTGTTCGATGCAAAACTCACACAACAACTTTTTGGTTTGCCACAAAACGTTGTTCCTTTGGCTTTTTTGCCAACAGGATATCCAAAAGAGGGTTGCCAGCCAAACCCACGACATTTCGACAACAAACCACTTGACGAAACAACAGAGTGGTTATAAAAAGAGGATAAAATGATTTCACTTTCAAACAAAACAATTCCACTCAAATTTTTTGCACCATATACAGTGGGTATTCTCAACGAACAAAAACAACCAATGCCGTTTTCTTTTGGCGTTGCGTTAGATACTTTGGGCAATCTTTACGTTTTGCCGCTCATTGCAAAGGCAACTTCGCCAACAGAAATGCAAACTGTCGAGGCATATACCGTTGCAGACATGGTGTCTGCCGTTTCTGGTGACGAAGAAAAATCACGAATGATTCAAAAATGGCACGACAGTCTTCGTCATGCCTACAACGACATTAAAATTATGACGGAAGATTTTGTTCAAAACCAAATTGCAACAGATCAGCTCAAAGAGTTTTTTGCGCAGGACTACAACGAATATATGACTGCAAAAGGAGAGTTTTTCACACCGCTTTCTGCAGACTTGTTTCCAAAACAAGTTGTGACGTATACAAATATGACAGAGCAACAGGCATAACAAATTGCAAAAACTGCAATCAACATTCAACAAGCAAACTAAAAAGCACCCAAAGGGGTGCTTTTGTTATTGGCAATTATCTCAAAATTAAATAAAAATCTTACGTATTTTTGCCATTGACAAACAATTTGCAACGATATAAACTTTTTATATGAAATTTTTTAATTATGGTCAAAAAGAGATTGATTATCTCAAATCACGTGACAAAACTCTGGGCGCATATATCGACAAAGTAGGGTATATTTTTCGTGAAATAAACAGCGATTTGTTTAGTTCACTTGTCACTTCAATTCTGGGTCAGCAAATATCAAACAAAGCACTTGCAACCGTTGTTGCAAAACTAAAAGAAAAAACAGAAATTTGCCCACAGTGCATATATTCATTGGGTGTTGACGAAATAAAAGGGTGTGGAACGTCGTTTCGCAAGGCGCAAAACGTGTGGTTGCTTGCAAACAAAGTGATTAACGGCGCACTTTGCCTTGAAAGCCTTAAAAATCAAAGTGACGAACAAGTTGTCAAAACTCTCGTTTCGCTTGACGGTGTTGGTTTGTGGACGGCAGAAATGACTTTGATATTTTCACTTGAAAGGTTAAACGTGTTTAGCTATGGCGACTTTGGTATAAAAAAGGGGCTTTGCCTTTTGTATGGTCACGACAAAATTGACAAAAAAACTTTTGCGTTTTATCGTCAAAAATTCAGCCCTTATTGCACAATTGCAAGTTTTTATCTTTGGGATGTAGCAAATAAAAATTAAAAAACCAACCTGAAAAACAGGTTGGTTTTTTGTGTGCTAAACTAACGAAAATACTGTTTACAACAAAAATATATTGAGTTAAAATAGTATGAGTAGAGGTTTTGTTTTTTATATGGAAAATGCAAAAAAATTAACTTTAAAATCAGATAAAATGGGCACTATGCCTGTTGGAAAATTACTTTTCAGCATGTCTTTGCCTGCCATGATAAGTATGCTTGTGCAGGCGTTGTATAACATTGTAGACTCAATTTTCGTTTCGCAATACAGCGACGTTGCGTTTACAGCAGTTAACCTTTCTTATCCAATGGTTATGCTGGTTATTGCATTTGGCATTGGCATTGGCGTTGGTGCAAACGCGCAAATTGCAAAACGACTTGGCGAGGGCGATCAGGCAAGGGCAAACTGCCTTGCAAGACAGGCATTGTTTATGGCTGCCTGCGTATACGTTGCAATGGTTGTTTTTTCATTTACTTGCTCTGGTTTGTTCTTCAGGCTTTTTACAGATGATGCGGAAATTATTCGCCTTGGCACACTTTATCTCAACATTTATATGGGGCTTAGTATTTTTGCTTTTATCGAAATGGTGTGCTCAAAAATTTTGCAGGCAACAGGCAATATGAAGGTGCCAATGGCATCACAACTTATTGGTGCAATAACAAACATCATTCTTGACCCGATTCTTATCAATGGCATTAAAATTGGCGAAGCTCAAATTATTCCAGAAATGGGCATTGCAGGTGCTGCTATTGCGACTATCATTGGTCAGGCTTGTGCAATGACTTTTGTTTTGACGGTTTTTCTCACTCGCAAACAAGACGTTTCGTTGTCACTCAAAGGTTTCAGACCAAATGCACAGGCAATTGGCGAAATTTGTCGCATAGGTTTGCCTGCAATGGTAATGAATGCAATCGGTTCGGTAACGACTGCAACACTCAACGGCATCATTGCAAAATATATGTATGCAGTAGATACTTTGGGCATATATTTCAAAACTCAGTCATTCATTTTCATGCCTGTTTTTGGTCTTACTCAGGGTGCGTTGCCAATTTTGAGCTATAACTTTGGTGCAAACAATAAAAAACGATATAAACAAACGGTAAAATTGTCGCTGATAACTGCAGCAAGCATAATGCTGGTGGGCTTTTTGATCTTCCAGTTTGCAACACCAGTTATTTTGCTCATGTTCAACACAAGTGCCGAAATGGCTCCTGTGACCTTGCACGCTTTGCGCACTATAAGCTGGTGTTTCTTGCCGGCATCTTGTGGCATAATGATAATCACAATTTTGCAGTCTTTGGGCAAAGGTATACACTCACTTGCAATGTCAATCGCACGTCAGCTTGCATTGCTCATTCCAATTGCAATAGTAATGGATATGATCATTGGTCTTGACGGTGTGTGGCTTGCTTATCCATCTGCAGAAGTTATCTGTGTGCTTATTTTTGTGTGGGTTACTTTGTCTGCTTATCGCAATGCGTTCAAACAACGTGCAGAAATTTTTGGGGAAAATAAAGAATGACAGCAAAAGAAAAACAACTTGCAGGGCTTGATTATCTGCCCGATGAATCACTTGCAAACGAACATTTGCAGGCAAGACAAAATGCATTTTTATACAACAACATACCACCGTTAAACGAAGATGAAAGAGACGATTTTCTCAAAAAAATTCTTGGTGGCGTTGGCGAAAACGTAACGGTATATTCACCTTTTTCGTTTGACTATGGCACAAACATCACAATGGGAAACAACGTGTTTGTAAACAGCAACTGTGTCTTTTTGGATTGTGGCAGAATAGAAATTGGCAACAACGTATTTATTGGTCCACAATGTGGGTTGTATACACCATTGCACCCAATTGATGCACAAAAACGAAGCACAGGCATAGAAACTGCGCAACCTGTTAAGCTGTGCGATAACGTGTGGCTGGGTGGTGGAGTTATCGTTTTGCCAGGTGTTACAATTGGCGAAGGAAGTGTAATTGGTGCAGGCAGTGTGGTGACAAAAGACGTTCCTCCAAACGTGTTTGCGTGTGGCAACCCTTGCGTGGTAAAAAAGGAAATTAAATGAAAGTTGTTATTAAAGAGGCTTTTGACAACCTCGAACAAATTAAAGAATTGTTTTTAGAATATGCAAGTGGCCTTGAGTGCAGTCTTGACTTTCAGGACTTCGAGGCAGAAATTGCCCATTTGCCATATAAATATGCCAAACCAGAGGGAAACTTGTTTATTGCAAAAATCCGTGGCGAAGCAGTTGGTTGCGTTGCCTTTAAAAACCTTGGCAACGGCGTTTGCGAAATGAAACGTATGTACGTTCGCGAAAAATATCGTCGCTTTGGCATTGGCAAAAAACTTGCAGAAATCTGCATTTCAAGGGCAACAAAGGCAGGATACGAATATATGTATCTTGACACACTTGACAGCATGATTCTGGCAGTAAATCTTTACAAACAACTTGGCTTTGTAGAGATTGAGCCATATTACAACAACCCATTGCCAAACGCAATCTACATGGGCAAAAAATTGCAAAAAACACAAGACTGACGAGGTGTTTTATGAACGGCGAACAACGCAGACAAATTATTATAGAAAAATTAAAAACAGTCACTCAACCGACAAGTGCAACGGCATTTGCAAAAGAACTTGGCGTTACTAGACAAATCATTGTGGCAGACGTTGCTTTGTTGCGTGCGGCAGGCTATCAGATCAAAGCCGAACACAAAGGCTACGTGCTTGATAATCAGCAAAACGGCATAACAAAACTCATCGTTGTAAAACATGGCAAAAATGACGTTTCAAACGAGTTTTATGCAATAGTAGACAATGGTGGCAAGGTTGTTGACGTTGTGGTTGACCACCATGTATATGGCAAACTGTCTGCCGAACTCAACATTTCTTCTCGCTATGATGCAAACTGTTTTGTAGAAAAAATGGAAAAAGAGGGCGTAAACCCATTGTCCTTTTTGACCGAAGGTATGCATTTGCACACAATCATCGTAAATGACGAAAATTCTTTTGAAAGAATAAAATTACAACTCAACGAACTTGGCTTTCTTATAGAAACAAACTGAATTATATTTAACTTTGTTAAACAAAAAAATTAAAGGCATAGTCAAACGACTGTGCCTTTTGTTATTGATTAAATTAGTTTTAACTTGAAACAACCAACAAACGTATGACTGCTACAACAGGTTAGTACAATAAAATCTTGTATTATAACTGTTATTCATACCGAGCCATACTGTTTCGGCCCTTTGTGAAATGTGGCATTTAAAAAATGCCAAAAAGACATTTGGTTAGCGCCATAAAGTTTTATGTTATAACAAAACTTTATACCGAGCCATACTGTTTCGGCCATTTGTGAAATGGCCTCAGTTTTTGTTTGCCCATACAGGTGCAGGAATTCTGCCACCACGAGAAATAAATTTAGATGGGCTTGTTGTGTTTATTGGCATAATAGGGGCTGTGCCAAGCAAACCACCAAAACTTACACTGCCACTGTTTTTGCCATATACAGGGATAACACGTACGGCAGTTGTTTTGTTGTTTACCACACCAATAGCACATTCGTCAGCAATCATTGCAGACAAAACGTCGGCAGGTGTGTCACCGCCAACTGCAACCATGTCAAGACCAACAGAGCAGATTGCAGTCATAGCTTCAAGTTTTTCGAGTTTGAGGCAACCTTTGTTAACGGCGTTGATCATGCCGATGTCTTCGCTCACAGGAATAAACGCGCCACTCAAACCACCAACGTGCGAACTTGCCATAATGCCACCTTTTTTAACGGCGTCGTTGAGGAGGGCAAGACATGCGGTTGTGCCGTATGCGCCAACAGTTTCAAGTCCCATTTCTTCAAGAATGTGACCAACGCTGTCACCCATTACAGGTGTAGGGGCAAGTGAAAGGTCAATAATGCCAAAGTTTGCGTTGAGTCGTTTGCTTGCTTCTTGTGCAACCATCTGACCAACGCGAGTGATTTTATATGCAACTTTCTTTACAGTTTCGGCAACTTCAGTAAGGTCACCGTCTTTAATTTTTTCCAAAGCAACTTTAACAACACCAGGGCCACTTACACCAACGTTGATAACGGTGTCTGCTTCGCCAACGCCGTGGAAAGCACCAGCCATAAATGGGTTGTCTTCAACAGCATTTGCAAAAACAACAAACTTTGCACAACCAATGCTGTCTTGTTCACGAGTGAGATATGCGGTTTCTTTAATGATGTCACCCATAATTTTAACTGCATCCATATTGATACCTGTTTTTGTAGATGCAACGTTTACAGATGAGCAAAGTCTTTGTGTCTGTGCAAGTGCCTGTGGAATGGTATACAAAAATTCTTTTTCAAAATCTGTCATACCTTTTTGCACAAGCGCACTATAACCACCAATAAAGTCAACGCCAACTTCCTGCGCACATTTATCAAGCACTTTTGCAACGTCAATGCTGTTGCCTGTGCGTGCAGTAACAAGGCTGACAGGTGTTACGCTGATGCGTTTGTTAACTATAGGCACACCAAATTCGTTTTGAATGTCGTTGCCAACTTTAACAAGGTTTTTTGCCTTTGTTGTTATTTTGTCATAAATTCTGTCGCAAGTTTCGCTTGTTGTGTCTGCAATGCAATCGAGCAAAGAAATGCCCATTGTGATAGTGCGCACGTCAAGGTGTTGCGAACTTACCATTTTTATGGTTTCAAAAATTTCTTCTTTAGACAGCATTTTTCACCTCTTAAACTCTGTGCATAGCGTCAAAAATGCTTTGGTTTTGCATTTTTATATCCATGCCGATTTCCTGACCGAGCTGAACCATTGCCTGTGAAATTGTTGCAAAGTCAGCAGAAGATTTAGAAGTGTCAACCATCATTATCATTGTAAAATAGTTTTGCATGATAGTTTGCGAAATATCTTCAATGTTAACGTTCATTTCAAAAAGTTTGCTACTAACTTTGGCAATAATGCCAGGTCTGTCTTCACCAATTACAGAAATAATTGCTTTCATAATATTCATCTCCAAAAATATTGTTCATTTTTTAACGCATTATATCACAATTTTACACATAAAGCCATTTATTTGTTAAATAAACGAACATTTTTATACAAAAAAGCAAAAACAGGGGTTTACTTATGCAAAAAAAAGATTTATTATATATTAAACTAACATAAAATTATATACTGCCAGTTTTTTGTTTAAAGACATAAACGTGGGAGGGGAAAGATATGACAAAAATAGATTTTTCATTAGAAGTTTTTCCGCCAAAAGACAGCGTTGGTGTAGAAGAAATTTATAAATCATTGCGACAATTTGCCGAACTTAAGCCAGATTATATCAGCGTTACATATGGTGCAGGAGGCACAAGTCAGGGCTTGACTGCAGAAATAAGCAGTTTTATTGCCAAAGAACTTTCAATTCCAAGCGTAGCTCACCTTACTTGCGTTGGTGCGACAAAAGAAAATATAAATCTAGCATTGCAACAACTCAAATTGTATGGAGTAAAACGCATTCTGGCACTTCGTGGTGACTTGCCTGAAGGTCACCAGCTTGGCGATTTTAAATATGCAACAGACCTTATCGAATTTATCAATTCTTTTGGTGGTTTTGATGTATACGCCGCCTGCTATCCAGAAGGTCACAGCCAAAGCCCTTCTTATGACTTTGATATAAAAGTTGCAAAAATGAAGGCAGACCTTGGTGTAAAACATTTTGTGTCACAACTGTTTTTTGACAACGATGATTTTTATCGTATGCGTGACGAATATTCAAAAGCAGGCATAAATGTTCCAATTAGCGTTGGCATAATGCCACTTACAAACGCCAAAAACATTTTGCGCATGGTGACTTTATCTGGTTGCAAATTGCCTGCGCAGGTTACAAAAATGATTGCAAAATTCGGCGACAATCAAGAGGCTTTTTATCAGGCAGGCATAAACTATGCTATACACCAGATAACAGACCTTATTTCGCACGGTGTTGACGGCATTCATTTATATTCTATGAACAAACCTAAAACAGCCGAAGATATTTATAAAAACATAAAAGTCTTTTTAAACGAGGGCAGTTGTGAAAATTGACGAAAAAGAGGTTAAAAGATATCTTCGCATTCACGGTCAGTTTGATGGTATCGATGACGTTATATCAAATCTTTCGCAAAAAGCAACGTCACTGTTGTGCCCAAAAAGCATAGTGGCAAGGTTTGATATAACTCACGTTGACAATGGCATTAAACTTGACGGAACAGAAGTGTCTTTTGAAGGAAGTTTAATAAAAAAAATATTTGCCGGTTGCGACGAAATTTATATTTTTGCCGCAACTTTAACTTTGCAGTCCGAAACGTTTTTAAAACAATGCTTTGCAAAAAGCACTGTTGAGGGTGTTGTGTGCGACAGTGTGCTCACCACTATGATAGAAAATTATTGCGATGACGTAGAAGAAGCAATTGACAAAAAAATATACGATCAGGGCAAAATTTCAACAAAACGCATAAGTTGCGGTTATGGCGATTTTGCAATTTCAAGCCAAAAAGACATTTTAAATTTGCTTGGTGCACAAAAATATCTTGGCATTCAGCTTAATGCAAACAATATGATGTATCCAAACAAAACCGTTACGGCAGTTGTGGGTGCAAAAAAAGCAGACTTTGCAAATATAGAAAGCAGTCAGATCATTGCAAAAAACAACAAATGCAACGATTGTCAGGCAAATTGCGACTTCAAGAGGGATATATGAGAACAAACATTTCACAAAGGATAAGGCAAGGCCGTTTTTATCTTGACGGTGGCATGGGCAGCATGCTTATTGCCGGTGGATATTCTACCAGCAATGCCGAAATGATGAACGTTACTAATCCACAGGTTATAGCAGATATTCACAAACAATATATAGATGCGGGCAGCAATATTGTTTATACTAATACTTTCGGTGCAAACTGCAAAAAACTTGGGGTTGGTGCAGACCTTGTTTCTGTTATCACTCAGGGTGTAAAAATTGCAAGGAGCGTTGCCGGTCAGGATAACTACGTTGGTTATTCTTGTGGCCCTTTGGGTGAACTTTTGCAACCGTTTGGTGACCTTTCTTTTGACGATGCATACAACTGCTTTAAACAGCAGGCAGAGGTTGTAAAAGACCTTGACGTTGACGTTGTTGTTATCGAAACTATAACAGACCTTAAAGAACTTAAAGCAGCAGTGCTTGCTTTTAAAGAAAACACAAATCTGCCAGTGTGGACAAGCATGTCTTTCGAACAAAACAAACGCACATATACTGGAACAAGCATTGTAGGATATATCCTTACAATGCAGGGTATGGGTGTCGATGCAATAGGCATAAACTGTGGTCTTGGCCCTGACCTTATGTTTGACAATGCACATGAAATGACAAAATATGCAAACGTGCCTTTATTTGTAAAACCAAATGCAGGCATGCCATATTTTAAAGATGGCAAAACCTGCTATGATATCGACAGCAAACAGTTTGCACAATATATGGCAAAAATTGCATCACTTGGCATTTCTATGATGGGAGGTTGCTGTGGCACTACGCCAGATTATATCAAACAAACGGTAAATGCAACTAAAGACCTGCCTTTTGAAATCTTTAGCAACAGGTTTGACGGTGTTTGCAGTGCAAGCAAGGTCGTTGAGTTTGCACCTACGGTGGTTATTGGCGAAAGAATAAACCCAACCGGCAAACCAAGGCTTAAACAGGCACTTGTTGAAGGTGACTTTGACTATATCGTTTCACTTGCTGTCGAACAAATGGAACAAGGTGCAGATATTTTGGATATCAACGTTGGCATGGGTGGTATAGACGAAACTGCGGTTTTGTCAAAGGCAATCGAGTCTGTGCAGGCAGTGAGCGACTTGCCACTTACACTTGACACAAGCAGAAAATCTGCATTGGAAAAAGGCTTGAAATATACCGTTGGTCTGCCAATAATAAACTCTGTCAACGGCGAAGAACAAAGCATGCAAAACGTTTTTCCACTGGCAAAAAAATACGGTGCATACGTAATCGGTTTGTGTCTTGATCAAAATGGTGTTCCTCAAACAGTGCAGGAACGAATTGACATTGCAAAACGTATTGTGTCTGTTGCAGGTCAATATGGAATAAAAAAAGACAAAATAATTATAGATGCCCTTACAATGGCAATAAGCGTTGACAACCAAAATGCAAATATCACGGCAGAAACTGTTAAACGACTTCGTGACGAAGTTGGCGTGAAAACCGTTTTGGGCTTGTCAAACGTGTCTTTCGGTTTGCCTAACCGTCAAATCATAAATGCAACTTTTTACGATATGATGGCAAATGAGGGGCTCACAACGGTCATTATCAATCCAAGCCTTAAACGTGAGTGCAACCAACACGCAAAACAGGCGTTGCTTGGTCTTGACGAGGGTTGCAGTGAATATATATCAAAGGTTGGTGGCATTGTTCAGGAACAAACTGAAGGTGCAAAAATAACTATATACGATGCCGTGCTTAAAGGACTCAAAGGCGAGTGTATCAACCTTTTTAAAACAAGCGTAAATAAAGATAATTTTATGTCTGTTATTGACAACGAGGTTATCCGTGCACTCAACGATCTCGGTCAAAAATACGAACAGGGCAAAGCCTTTTTGCCACAACTTATTGCCGGTGCAGAAAGTGCCAAAACAATTTTAGACGAAATAAAGGCACACTATATGTCGCAAAGCCAAAGCGTAAAAGCCACAATGCTTTTGGCAACGGTAAAAGGCGACGTTCACGATATTGGCAAAAATATTGTAAAAGCAGTTTTGTCAAACTATGGCTACAAAATTGTTGACCTTGGCAAAGACGTTGGCTTTGACAAAATAAAACTTGCCATAGACGAACATAAGCCTGCCGTTATAGGCTTGTCTGCACTTATGACAACAACGCTTGATAATATGGCAGAAATCACAAAGCAAATAAAACAATATAACAACGATATCAAAGTTGTGGTTGGCGGTGCAGTTGTTGCACAGGATTTTGCAGATGTGATAGGTGCAGATATTTATGCCAAAGACGCACAGGATGCAGTAAAAAAACTTGGCAAAATATTTGGCTGAAAGATTAGTTTAGACGAGAAAAGATAAAGAGGAGATGAGATTATGAAAGAAGAATTTTTTACCCCACCCAATCACGTTGGGTTTAAGGCAAAAAAACTGTTTTGTTATAAAAATAAGGGCATAGATGGTTCGATTGCATATATAGACAAAAATGGTGGAGGGCCAACGGAAAAACACGTTCACAATCACAACCATTTGTTTATAGTCACACAAGGTCGTGCAAAAGTTTTTCTTGACGACAAAGTTGTTATAATAAACAAAGACGAAAGTTTTTTGGTTGACGGAAAAATTCCTCATTCGGTATGGAATGATTATGACGGAAAAACTGTTATGATTGGCATTACGATAAATTAAAAAAGACGGATATGATATCCGTCTTTTTATTTTTTTATCCCCGTTTAAAAGGCAACAAGTCTTCGTCGTCTTCATAAGGTTTGTCGTTTATAAAATCACTGCCAAAATAGTTTGCGCGAGATATCGATGCAAAACCATATTTTCCGCGTATAACGTCCATAACGTTGTCTACCTTTTGGCTTTTTTCGTCTTTTTCAAAAAGGTCTTGTTGCTGGTCGCTTTTTTCTGGTTCAAGGTTGCTCACTGCAACGGATATGGTGCGCAAAGCAAGGTCTTTTTGTGGTTGCCAGTTTTGTTTTAGCAGGTCAATG
>JAFVQA010000110.1 GCA_017505015.1 Clostridia bacterium | reverse complement strand
TTTAGAATGCAACGAGTTGTTTATAAAATATAATGACATCTTTACCTCTCTATACAAAAAAAAGCTTCGCCTTGAAAGACGAAGCTACCTCATACGACTAACCACGGTATTTACCACCCGCTGCTCTTGTATTAACAAGGGTTAATCGCCCCTGCGGTCACAACCCTGCCGCACTCAGGTACAAATTTTATTGCTCTTATAGTATATGCAATGCTTCGCTTTCTGTCAATTAGTTGTGACAAAAAATTCTTTATTTTTTTGTAATTTCTTTATATTTGTCTATCTTTGCACGATTCTCTGCGATTGCATCGGCAATAAGTTTGTTGATATACTCTGCTTGTGTCAAGCCAGAGGTTGCAACAAGTGCAACAAAATCTTCCCAGAGGTCATCTTTGATTTTCCACGTGCGTTTTGTTTCTGTTGTGTCCTTTTCTGCTTCTGCAGGTGCTTGCTTGGATGCTGTTGTGGTGGGTGTGCTGAAAAGTCCGTCTAAAAGTCCATAATTTCCGTTGTTCTTCATAGTCTTATATCTCCTTCAAAATTTCTTCACAGAGTGTCATATAATCTTCGGTTGCCTTGCTTCCGTTGCGATAATCTCTAACAGACAAGCCAGATGCTTGAGATGCAGGAATATCTACGGTGAAATGTATTCTGGTGTTGAACACGCCACAGCCCAGTGCCTTTTGAGTGCTTGAGCAAAGCACTTCTTCAAGTGCACGTGTGAGGGTTCTGCGCTTCTGATACTTGACAAGAAGCACGCCAAGGACCTTGATGTTTGGATTGAGTGGCTTGACTTCGTTGATTGTATTGGCAAGCATCTCAACGCCAACTGCGCTGAAATACTCGGCTTCAGCAGGAATAATAACATAGTCTGCAGCCACCAACGCTGCTGCAGTCACTTGATTAACCACAGGCGGACAATCTATCAAAATGACGTCGTATGTGTCTGCAAGGGGCTGTAAAAGCGTGCGCAAGCGTATGACAAAAGCTGGCATTGTGGCAAAGCGCATCTGTTCAGCTTGCAATGCACTATCTGCAGGCAAAATATCACCATATTTACAAGACTGCACTGCTTGCTCAAGTGGGATTTCGTTGAGCAGAACGTCTCTGACTGTCTTTATGGGATTAACAATGCCATTAAACGCTGTTAGGTTGGCTTGAGCATCCAAATCAACGCCCAAAACTCGCAAGTTGCGGCGTTTCATTTCTGCCATAAGGTTCGCTACGGTAGATGTCTTGCCGACACCACCTTTTTGATTGAATACTACTATTGTTTTCATATATTCTCCTTCTGATATACTGGTTTGCGTTGGATTTTGTTTTGTGTTTTCACAATACTGACGTTGAACATTTCACCGTCTGACATTGTTATTTGCAAGGCCTTGTCGTTTGAAAAGGTTACAACCATTTCAACATCAGACAATGCCCTTGCACCTTCAACCAACGCTGCAGCAATCGTTTGTATTTTCTTTTCCATATTTCTCCTTAACTTGTTAGACTTGTCCGACAAGTCCAACTTGCTGGACTTGTCAAGAAAGTCTGAAAAAATACGCACTGATGTTCGCACAAACAGTGCGTGGATCTTCGCAACCAAAATGTGGTTGCAGCTATTGTGGTTTACGGTCAGTAAACTCTACTTGTGCATTGGTGAGCTTTACAGCGACACGCTTTTCATCATCTTTGATATAGACGTCAATGCAAAGGTCGCCACTGGCGCAAACGCCACTGCCTTTCTTGAGATATTTCATACAGGCATCGGCTGTGGTTCCCCACGTTTCAACTCGAAGAATATCTGGCGTGTCTCTGCCCGGGCAGTTGGATGCAACTGCCAACACGACGACACGCTTTTCTTCGGTTATTTGTTTGCTTTCTGGATTTGAAATCAAGTTGCCTTGAATAAATGCTTTTATCATATTTCCCCCTTTTATCTTCCGTTGGGTGTTCGAGGCGTTCCTGCCTCGATGAGTTGCATGCCGTCGGCTACGTCAAACAATGTATAGACGACGTCTGAAGCCACCACACGAAAGCTTGTGCGTTCTTTGATACTGCAAATTGCAAAGCATTCTCCGTTCCCGGCGTTTGCAATTTGGTTTTGCTCAACCTCGTTGATTTCGCCAGCATTCTTGTAAAGGTCCGTGAGGATTGCAAGGTCGGCAGGTGCCAGCGAGAATATAAACGAATACTGCGTGTTGTTTATAATCGCTGTCGTCTTCTGCACAACTTGCTGATTGCCAAGAATGTCTGACAGGTTCTGTGTCAAGAAGGCAATGCTGCCGTCATATTTACGAATACGCTTATACCACAGGAATACAAATTCCAGTGCTATGGGGTATTCCGTATCGACAAAGTTATATCCTTCATCGAGCACCACAAAGGGGTGCAGTGGCTTTTCCCTGTTTCGGTTGAGCTCTCTGATGTTGATGATTTGTTGGTCCAGATAACGCATAATTACGAGCATTTGAGCGTTTGCAACAATGTTGTTTTTGGCTGCAAACAATGACTGGAAGTTGAACACAACAAGTCTTTCATCTGTAGTCAACGTTGAGGGACCATTCCACAAATTAGCAAAACGACCACCGCTTGCAAACTTCGCCACGTATGTGCGTATGCGGTCAAGATTCTGATGTCTCATTGGTGAGTGCTCTGCCTCAAATTCATCCTCAACAAGCAGTTTAAGGTCGTCAAACGTCGGATAATCCTCTGGTTTGAGTTCTGTGCAGTCCGTTTCGGATGTTATGCCCTTGCGTTCATAAAGCTTTGCAATCAAGTTGTTAAGCTCCTCAAGTGCATCTGATGTGATGCCTTTGAGCGTGATTGCAAAGAAGCTTTCAAGGAAACGCAAGTGTGAGCTGAAAACAGCTTCTGGTGGCGCTGGTGTTCCGTCATCAGTCAATATCTGATATATATGCAACGGATTGAGACGTCCTTCCGTTGCATTGCCAACGTCGATAAATCGTCCCTTGACATTACGACAGAGATTGAGATATTCATTTTCTGGATCCAAAATGAATATCTTACTCTCGTCTGAATACACAAGAGAAATCAACGTTTTACCGAAGAAGGATTTGCCACTTCCACTCTTGCCGAGGACCATAATATTAGAGTTGATGTGCTGCTTAAGGTCACGCTTCCAGATGTCAAGGATGACAGGATAGTATTCATATCCAAGAGTAAATCCTTTTGGCTCGATTATGGACGTGAAAACGAATGGGAACACTGCAGCAAGACTCTCTGAATTGATACCACGCTCAAGACTTCTTAAAGCCGTTTTGCGTGATATTGAAGCCGTTGCAAAGCCGTCAAATTGACGTCCACGCAAAAGATTGACTTTGAACCCACCAGACTGTATTTGACGTCTTATTGCCTTTTTGAATGCGGCATTGGTTTCTGCAGTATTGTTGAATCCTGTAATTGTCAACGTGCAATCAAAAAGCAGCTCGTTTTCATTCTGCAAACGTTGCGCAAGTTCTGCCATTGTTTGCACGTGCGTTTCTTGAGATATTGCTTCACTAAGCTTGCCACTGCCGTGACGTGTCTGCAGTTCGACCACCGCTCTGTCTATACGCTTAACCGCTTTATCTCTGTCAATGGGCTTGATTGTCAATACAACCTTCGTATTGTCAATGTTGAAGATCTCAGCACCCCAAGCATTGCCAACTACAAGAGGATAATCTGATATTGCGCACGTGAATGAGTGCACATCATCACAGATTGCACCTGTTGCTGTAAACTTGATTTTGTTTGGTTTGACAAAGTCGGCATAATTCCCGTCCACGACGTCATCAACAGTCCTTTCGTCAAAGTTGCGTGTATAGCAATATTTGAAGAACACTGCCACCTCTTTTGCTTCAAGCATCTTTGAAGGCAATGTTGCGACATCGAGCTTTGCTCGAACATAGTCAACTTGTCTAAGTAGCGCATCACGTTCTGTGTCGTATAGCGCCAAATAGTAGTATGGACGATATTGCTTTTCAATGTTGTTGATACCGTCTATTTGATTTAGGCGGCTTTCCAGCACCGCTATTTTTGCAGGGTCTGCAGGAACGGCTTTTTGCGCAGCTTCGAGCTTCTCAAAAAGCTCTTCTGATACAACATCATAATTGATAGGTCTATCTATCTTGACAAGTTGCACAACAGAATTGGCGCCGAGCCCATTAAGCATATCTGCAAACACAGAAATTCTGCGGTTTTGTTCAACTTCGTCAAGAAGTCCAAACTCTACGCTTCCCACTTCGACGACTGCGCCAAAATAACCGTCATATTCAACAACGCCGTCATCGTTTATTGTGTTGAATGGTATTAGTTCTTGAACGTCGCCACGTTTTCTGCCCTTTTCATATTTCTTGCGTGATACTGTGTATTTGAACATATAAACGAGGTCGTTGTATGCTCTTTCGTCGCCTTCGCCAAAAAACAACATTATTGATATGCTTGCGTATCCCAATAAAATCGCCCACTTGTATTCAAAGTTGCTCATTGCAATCAAGACGCCTATGCCAAACAACACAAAAGCAAGCAATATATCAAAGATTGTGAATGAACGCCACACAGTAGCATTAACTTTACTTTTCTTAGGTATAATTCTCATTTTTTACACCTCATTTCTTCTTTTTGAAGGCACCACCAGTGGCTTTGCCACCACTTAATCCACCTTTAGCCAGTTTTGATGTTCCGCTTTGTGTTTTCATATCACCACCAGCAGAGGGTCCTGTCGGCGCATTTGGTGTTTTAGCATTGTAGGAACCTGTGCGATTACCTTTGTTAGGTAGGAATGGTGAACGAGCCTTTTCTGCGAGCTTGCCAGCTGCACCAATCAAGCCGTTTTCAAACAATCCACCCTTAGATTGTGTTTCGCCAGTTCCCTGTGAAGTGTTACCACC
>JAFVQA010000109.1 GCA_017505015.1 Clostridia bacterium | reverse complement strand
TCTTTAGCATGCTTTGTCTAATAGACAAGTTTGCCAAATACTTCAACTCGCCATCACTCAAATCATCATATGTTTTGATTACATCTATTAAATCAATAATATAATCTTTTTCTGTAGGAACCCAAATCTTAAGTTGTTCAAGATTATCCAATGCAGAACGTCTTCTTTTATCAATCTTGATTTTTGGATAAGGCTTTCTTATTTCATTGCGAAGAACCTCAAATTTTTTATCCAAGTCAGAGTCAAAATCAAATGCTTTTTCATCAATATCTGCCTTAAAATATTTCAATGCTTTTTCATGAGATATAATATCCGCAGTTAATGATGACGGATAAGCCAGTGCAAACAATGAACTGTTACCTCTCTTTGCAAATGAAATCGCACATGGTTCTTCCTTATTTTTTCTTACTATTCTTGCCCTTACTGGGATTTTTTCAATTTCAGAAATAAGCGTAGTATTGTGTTTTATTGAATTATAAATATTTTTATATTCATTATCCCAACTCTTGTCGTTATTAGCAGCATCGGCTTCTTCATATCTGCTTTTAAAATAACTTTGCAATGTTTCATCAGGAGTCAACGTTTTTGTATCGCTACCAACAATATTGTTGATAAGTAACATTTTTAATGTTGATATGCCTTTAATAAGAGTATTTTCTTCACCAATTTCTGTAGGGAAAAAGTTGAAAATATAAATCTTATCAAACATTTTTTTATTAATACGATTAATACGACCTATTCTTTGAACAACACGAGTTGGATTATAAGGTATATCATAATTGATAATAACCCCAGCTCTATTCAAGTTAAAGCCTTCACTTAATGCATCTGTTGCAACTATAATATCAAAATCATTTGCTTGTTCACTTGCTTTGCAAGAGGCATCAAAATTGCTTTTTACAATATTTCTATCCGCAGTTGCTGAACCACCTGTATACAACAAAACTCTAAAACCATCTTTTTCAAGTTTATTTTTTACATAGATAGCAGTATCGGCATAAGAAGAAAAAATTACTATTTTTCTTTTACTATTTTCGGCCAACAATTGTTTTAACTTTTTGCTTATTTCATCATATTTTGGATCTGCACCAACATCTGCTCCATTAAACCATTCGTCATATATATCTTGAAGTAATTGAATATCACTTTCTACAGCTACCAAATAATCGTCTTTAAACAAATTTCTTTCAAATGGGATTGCTTTTTTCTTAATTTTTGCAAGATCTATTCCATCTTCTGCAATGTTATCAATCTCTGACAAAATTTCTTCAATTTCATCATCGTTAGGATCTGGCAAATAACCACTCTTTTTAATAGGCACATAGCCCTTATCCCACCATTTTTTGATATTTTCGTAAGATGTTAAAATATTTTCCAATGTGGCTTTAAAGGCAGATTTTGAGCTTTCAAAACGCATAACCAACAAACGTTTTATAAACATTGCCAGGTTTCCTTGGAACAACTGAATGTTCATCTCACCAAACAATTCACCATATTTTTGCATAAAATCTTGTGGGTTTTTCAAATATGCAGATGGGTTGTAACGAGATGCCATAAATTTATTGCTCAACAAATCTAACGTATGTATATACGCACTTCTAATCTCACCTAAATCATAATTAACCAATTCTGGGCCAACAACTTCTGGAAATTCAATCCCTTGGATTTTTAAGTCATCAGCATATTCTTTAATCTCTTGCAAATCAAGTCTGCTTCTACGAACAATAACAGGTGAAATAATCTCTCTTAATTGTTCGCTAAGTTTATCCAATTCTTCTTTTATTTCTTTTGTTAAACTCTTTTTACCCTCTTTTTCAAGTTTGTTATATTTTGCTATTAACTCATGGAATCTTACACCCAAATTATCAACTGTATTAATAGTAGATCTGCTTGGTGTTTGAAACAATTTAATCAATGCAAATAAATCTTGGGGTCTATTATTATATGGTGTTGCAGTAAGCAAAATAACTTTATTTTTTGAGTTTGAACGAGTCAATTGATGCAAATATTGATATGCTTCACTCAACTCATTTCTATAGCGGTGCGCCTCGTCAATAACATATAAAACTTCATCATCGTCGTCAGCATGCTTTTCATACAAGTCTTTTATTTTACCACTACTATATACTTTTGCTCCTCTGATTCCAAATTCTTGTTGATAATCATTCCATTGGTCAATCAAGTGTGGTGGTGCAATAATAAAAGTCTTTCTAACATCAAGATTATATGCTATTGCTGATGCTATAATAGATTTACCCAAACCAACTACATCGGCAATAATTACACCATTGTTTTTGTTAATGCAATCTACACCATACTTTATTGCATCTATTTGGTATTTAAAATTAGAAAACTTACCTTCTGTTATTTCAGCTGGGCCTTTGACATCTGTTTCATCTAAAGATGCATACAACTCAAACAACACCCTGATAAATAATTGATATGGCGATGGTTTTGCAAAAAGCCATAATTTATTTTTAATTGCTTTTGTGAAGTCCTTATTTCCTTCTTCGACGGAAATATCAACAGCTTTACTATCATTCCATAAATCATCAAATCTTGCTGTATACTCATCATATTTTGTGTTGTCACTAAACCTCTCGTTCATCTCACCTTGACCCAACAATCCGTTATAGGTAAGATTTGAAGATCCTGTTACAACAACACCTTTTTGGTCTCCACCACAAGAAAATTCTGGTTTATTCGTAAAAATATAAGCTTTTGCGTGATTTGGAGAACCCGCCAGACGTATTTCAAGAGAACCATCCTCAATTTTAGACAAAAACATTTTAAATATATTTTGACTGTTAGTAGAATCAAATTCATCTGATAACGTTGACTTATTGAATAACTCTATAAAACTATCAATATAATATTTTTTCTTTTGAGAATTATTTAAATTTTTATATCCCCTTGGTGCATATGAATCCAATGATTCCTCTGGATCATCTTTTACCATTGCACATAAATCGGCAACAGCACCTGGGTCTATTGTTTTGCCAACCAAAATTCTAATTTTTTTATCTTTTAACTCGTCCGCCAAGGCATTAAATCCTGAAAAATAGAAATAGGCTGTCAGTATATCTACACTTTCCGCTTGTCTTAATGCATTTTTTAATGTATCAAGCATCGTTTTATTTCTGTTATCTATTATAGAAGGCATATTTTTCTCCTTTATAATCAAATCATAAAGATAAGTTTTTATATTAGTTTTGTATCAAAAGATTTTACTCAAGTATTTGCAAGTATTCATCAAGTCTTGCGTTGATATATTCTGCAAAAAGTTTTGTCATTGCTGACAAGTCTTTTTTGACATGATAGCTTTCAAAAGCATCATAATAACGCTTGCGATCTGTAAACTTTATGTCTACAGGTGGATAGCCTTCTTTCATCAATTCAAGATTGACCAACAAGCGACCAGTTCTGCCATTACCATCAATAAACGGATGGACAGACTCAAACTGAATGTGAAAATATGCAATTTTTTCTGCAATATTTCGTTTATCTTCTTTAAAATCACAAAGCAGCTCTTGCATTTTTGGCTCTATCATATATGGTTGAACAGGTGTATGACTTGCCCCAATGATTCTCACTGGAACTTTGCGATACACACCTCTATCTTGTGGCTTGTCTGCCAACACGAGTGAGTGTATTTGTTTAACCACGTTTTGAGTGAGTTCTGCCTTTTCTTTAACCAAATCACAAACGTAATAGAACGCCTCTTTGTGACCAACAGCTTCCATATGGTCTTTGAGTGGTTTTTGGTCAATAGTCAATCCACGCAGAACCATGTCTGTTTCACGCAAAGTGAGAGTATTGCCCTCTATCGCATTTGAGTTGTAAGTATATTCAACCATAAAGTCATCATACAAACGTTGAACCTCACCTTCTGTCAAAGGACGGCAAGAATCAAGTTTTGCTTTCTTTTGTTCAATCAACTCAATTAAACTTTCTTTGGTTTTTATTCTTCCATCAGCTGGTTTTTGTGCATCGTCAGGTATACACCACACACCACCATTGCGATATGCTCCGTCAATTTTGCCTTTAACACACAACGTGCGCACACGTCTGTCTGAAATACCCCATTTTTCTGATGCTTGTTTTACTGAAATAGGCATAAAATTTCTCCTTATACAACAACATTATACCCCATTAACGGAACAATATCAATAGCAAACGGAATAATATTTCAAAAAGTCGGAATGATATAAAAGCTCCAAAATAAAAAACACGGATAAAAATCCGTGTTCATACTTTTTTATTCAACATGTGGAGAATGTATTATCTCTTGATCCCTTATTATTGGCTTATCCAATCTCACAAAACCATAAACATCTCCTTCTCCAAAACATGTATCATTTGTATCAAGTAATATTCGTGCTACTTTTGCATATGTTACACCAAAAAGATTTTCAACCCTAAAACTTACCAATAAATCTGTGGAAAACTCTTTCATTATTTTCAACAACCTTTCCAATCTTGCCCGTTCGTCAAACAACAAACAAATTTCAACTGAACATATATCATGCTCTTTCAAAATTATACTTGATGTTTTAGAACTTGACTTCCAAAAAGAGTATTTATCAATTATTGGGCAACTTTCCTCATTGCAATTATATGTTTCTATTTCTATATTATAAATATTTATTTTAGACAAAAAATCTGTTTTTCCATCAAAAACAAATCTAATTTTTACAGATGAAGTATTTTTACTCATCGAGTCTTTTTCTCTCAAAACTTCCTCATGCTTAAAATCTGAATCAGAATCTAAATCAAATGACATACTATCAATAGTTTTGAGTTGTAAAGATGGAGTAGTTCTTATAATCAAATCTTGTTCCCTTTGTTTTTTATCGTTATCTTCTGCATATGTTTTGAATATATAATTTTGATATAACGTAATTATTCCAAGAAATACGGTACCAGAAAACGTCAACAAACCTATCAAAATT
>JAFVQA010000108.1 GCA_017505015.1 Clostridia bacterium | reverse complement strand
GGCTCGTTGAGCGATAAAAATTTGTGTCCCGATACAGCAAGAGAATCAAAACCCATTTCTTTTGCATTGAGAATTGATTTTGCTTTTGCATCGTCTAAGAAGGGCAGATACCCACCAAAGAGAGCAACATCAAGGTGTTTGTAAACAGCTGGTGGATTTTTCTTTTGCAAAACTTCGGCAATTTTTTGTTGGTCATCAATGGCACCTTTGAATGTTCCACCAATTGCAATGCCCACAAGTGCAGGGCGTGTAGCGTCAAGTTTTTGTGCGAAGTCATCAACATCAACTTGCCCCATTTTATGAGCCTTGATTGTGCGCGTTTCAATATTTTGAATATCCCCGAGTTTTTTGACCGAGTAGTGAGCTTCTTCCGAAACATACAGAATTGGTTTTAAATCCGGACACATACGTTCAAGCGTTTTTCTGCCGAAATAAACGCCATGCATATTGCCATCGGTTCCTCCATTCGAGATAACGCCCCAGTGATTTTCAAAGCCGTATGCGTTTGCAAAAAAATCGATAGTTTCGCGCTCAAAGTAATCGGAATTTAGCATATCCCAATCTGTTTTGTATGGGTCGCCAACATTGATGAGTGTGATGTCGCCAAGTTTTGTATCGGCAAGCCATCTGTAAAATTCCGACAACCCAGTATCTTGATTAAACGGGTATCCAAGCTGATTGAACTTGTGTGCAACGATGTCGTTTGCAGCGTTGTCGAGAAGTTGTTTTGCTTTTGAGTTTTGAAAATTTTTCATATCTAAAAATAAAAAAGCCCGACAGACTTGTCGGACGCGTAATAAAACGCTGTTATTGTTTCTTTGGTTTTATTCTTGAAGCCAACCACTTTTCGCGATGATTCATAATCCAATCAACAAGTGCACGTTCGTAGCCGATATCGTAGCCAGCCTTTTCAGATTCCAACCATTTATGGCGCATCACTTCTTCCTTTTCTGCCAAAAACTCTTTGTAGATGTCGGAACGCGAAATTGATTGCGACAAATCTGTCTGTGGTATGAGTCTTCTTCTTTTCATTTGACTTCGATGTTAAATTCTCTGATATTTTTTTCAGCAATCAAGCAAATTTTTAATTTACATCGACATTTTTTTTACAAAAATTTAACTTATGAAAGATATATCAAATTCTCCGATAGTTCTTGCGTTGTTAATTTGCGATACCGTTATCACCGATGCAATGACAGGCAAGAAAAGTTTAATTGGCATTTTCAATTCAATAGCCGTTGCAAAATTTCCACACATAATTCCACAGATGAATATTTTTGCATCGCTTTCAAATTTAGAAGGCGAGGTTGAAGTTAAATTGAAGTTGATTGCAGGCAACGAGGACGTTGTTTTCGAGCTTCCTGCAAAAGTTCCTTTTAAAACGCCACTCGATGCACCAGAATTATTTTTCAATTTGCAAAATTTTAAAGTGAATTCTCCAGGCACATACGAGCTTCAGTTGATTGCAAAAGACGAAATTCTTGCATCGCGCTTAATTGTTGTCCGCGAAGCAAAAATGCCACCACATCCACAACAACCTCCACAAGCCTAAGTAGTATATTTAACAGTGTTTTAAAAGTGGAAAAATATTTATTTTCCCACTTTTTTTTGTTGACAGATTGTCGGGGGGGTAAACTGCACTTAATTTTTAAAACAAAAATATAATATCATGAAAAATAAAATACTTACATTATTTCTTTCAACATTAGTTGGTTCTGCTTTTGGAGCAGCAATCCCATCGACAATCGTAGGT
>JAFVQA010000107.1 GCA_017505015.1 Clostridia bacterium | reverse complement strand
TTGGTTTTCAGAATATCCCAGCAAAGTATAAAGGACACAGTTGGACTAAGGACTATATTCGGAAGCAAGGCGTAACATGGCTTGTTCTTGGTCTGCCGTGGCTCGGATTCTATGTAGCACGTACATTCTTTTTAGCTGAGGCAAATATATCTACCGGAATGGCAGTTGTTATCTTGCTTTTGCTGGCGGTTCCTGCTTTGATCACTACGATTATTTGGGAACGTAAATATAAGACGCTGTTATCCGCTGAAGCTGATCGCAAGTCGGCAGAGTAAATTACAATTTGACAAAGCAAAAATAAAGCCGCCGATCAATCGACGACTACAAGCGAACACGGTGGTACTGAAAAGTAAAGGAGTGTGATTGTATGAAAAAGAAAGTAATTATTATTTTATCAGTTGTAGTGCTTGTGATAGCTGCAGTTGCAGTTGTGGCATTTCTCTCCGTTGGTAGAGCAGGTGGAGAAATCGGTTTTGAAGCAACCATCAACAAGGTTGAGGACGGTATTGCCTACGCAACCGTAATCGAGCAGGATACAGGTTTCCTCACCAAGAAACTGCCTGAGAGCATTATGTTTGAGACTGCTGATTTGGACGAAGAACTGAACGCAGGTGACAAAATCAGCGGTTGTTATCTGAGCGGAACCATTGATGGTCAGACTGTCCGCGTGGTTAGTGTAGTAGTAACAACAGACTAACCAATTTTAATTTGACAAAGGAGGCTCCTGCCATCCCGGCGGGAGCCTCTGATCATATCAATTTTGCTCTATGTATTGAAAAATGCCGTAATATCTGATATAATATAAATAATTTAAAGGATTTTGCCGCTGTTACGATCTCAACTTTGGCAACAGTATGGCAACAAAAAATCAGATAGCCCCTGCTGTCTGAATAATGGAAATAATCCTAAGACCTTGAGCTAAATCCCATAAGCAAATCTGTTTAAGATTTATTTTTCAGGAGCGAGTGGGAATAATAAATTAAAACAACAAAATATAAAAGGCAGATGGAAAAACCATCTGCCTTTTTGTTTTATTGTATTTAGCTTATGTCTTTTTTGGTATATTTAAGGTAGGCAAATATTATGCCACAAATACTCATTGCAATGCCGATGGCAAGAATAACACCGTCAATACATCCGTTGTTTACTATGTTTGCACCATCGCAATAACCAAAAGGAGTTATATATTTTAAAAACTCTACAACCTCGGCAATGTTTGCAATAATGTTTAAAAAATATGCTATCACTGCAATGCCAATGCCTGTGCCGGCACTGCCTTTTTTGCTAAATACAGAAATGCCAAAACAAATTGCAGCCAACTCAAGTTGAAGAATATAATAGGAAAGATGCAACAAAGTCACTTCTTTAAAAGGTATTTCTTCGCCAATAACAGCCATAGAACAAATTGAAAGAGCATAAACAATAACGTTCATAACAGTTATTTGCATTAAAAGAGCCATGAGTTTTTCTGTTATTATTCTTTTTCGGCTTACAGGGTGAGTTAAAAGAAACTCTGCAGTTTTTTCTTTTTCTTCTTTGCTGAGAGCACTTGCTCCATAAAGTGCTGCAAAAAATGCACCGCCAAGACCAAGCACGTTGCCACACTCTATTGCATAATATCCAACAAGAGTGCCAAAGTTGAGTTGATCCATGCCAAATGCAGAAGAAAAAGACCCCATAGATGCAAACATATCGTTCAAATCACCCATTTGTGACTTCATCTCAGGAAAGATAAAAATGCAAACCATAAGGAAAAAAGAGAGGGCGACTGTCCATATAATTAAAGGAATTTTTCGTTGATTGAGTTCGTGTTTTATAATTGTCATGCCTCGTCACCTTCCTTTTGATAATAATGCAAAAATATTTCGTCCATATCAGGGTCTGTTATTGTCAAATCTGTTATGTGGCTGTCAGCCAGGGTTTTGACAAGATGATTTATATCACCACTATACAAAAAACTTGCAGAGTTGCTAGAAATTTTTTTGTCACGAATTCCATCAAGTAAGTTAAAGTTTACGTTTCCATTGATAGACACACGTTTTGCATTTGTTTTTGAAAGGTTTTCAACACTGTCGCATGCAATAATTTTGCCTTCGCGAATAATGGTAGCACGTGTGCAATTGCGTTGCACTTCGCTGAGAACGTGGCTTGACAAAAATATTGTTGCACCTTGTTTGTTGTGTTCGTGCAATATATCAAAAAATTCTTTTTGCATCAAAGGGTCAAGACCGCTTGTCGGTTCGTCAAGAATTAAAAGTTCTGGTTTGTGTTGCAAGGCACAAACAATGGCAACCTTTTTTTTGTTGCCAAAAGACAACTCGTCAACCTTTTTGTTTACGTCAAGTTGCAATCGTTTGCACAACAAATCGGCTTGTTCACTGCAATCTTGTTTTCTCATATCAGCAGACAGTTTCAACACATCTTTTACTTTCATGCCAGAATAAAAAGTTGTTTCAGAGGGGAGATATCCAACACGCTCTAAAATTGAGATTTTGTCTTTAATTATATCCATCCCCAATATTTGTGCACTGCCACTTGTTGGCGATATAAGTCCAAGCAGTGTGCGTATTGTTGTTGATTTGCCGGCACCGTTTGGACCGATAAAACCAAAAAATTCGCCTCGGTTTATTTCAAGGTCAAGATCTACAATGCCTCTTGCTTTGCCATAATATTTTGTTAGTTTTTCGGTTTTGATAATTTGCATATAAAACACTCCTTAAATATAATACATCATAAATCAAACCATATGTTTTTTCAAGGTTTTTTGTTTATGTTTGCATTATATTGCATAACGCAGGGTAACAAGCAATACATCACGCAAGGATATTTTTGCAAAAATACAAGTTTTTTTAAAAATATGCCCGTTTTACGTTATTTTGGCATCAGCAAATGTTAAATTTATCTAATTATCTTGATTTTAGCAATATAAATTTGTATAATAAATATATCAATTTTTTGGGGGATATTTTATGTCTACAGAAACTACAAAAAAAGTTGCCAACCCAGGACCGCTTGGTTTGCTTGGCTTTGGCATGACAACAGTTTTGCTCAACCTTCACAATGCAGATTTGTTGCCATTGTCTATAATGATTGTTGCAATGGGTATTTGCCTTGGTGGTTTGGCTCAAATCATTGCAGGCGTTCGCGAACTTTGCCAGGGCAACACTTTTGGTGGCACTGCCTTTACTGCATACGGCTTGTTCTGGTGGTCTTTGGTGCTCATTTGGACAAACCCATTTGCAGGAACAGAAACAGCACCTGACATTGCATCTGCTGACGGCACAGCATTGGGCTTCTATTTGCTCATCTGGGGCATTTTTACTGCATTTATGTTTATTGGCACTTTCAAACACAACATTGCAACACGTGTGGTATTCGGTTCACTTGCACTTTTGTTCTTCTTGCTTGCATTGGGCGACTTTACGGGCAACCACGGCATAACTGTTATTGCTGGCTTCGAAGGCATTTTCTGTGGTATTTCTGCAATTTACAGTGCAATGGGTCAAATCCTTAACGCAGAGTTTGGCAAAACAATCATTCCATTGGGTTAAATCAGATCAAAATATTTTAACAAATAAAAAAAGGATAACGAATTTTTCGTTATCCTTTATTTTTATAAAAAATACAGTTGTCTTGTTTACATTGGTTGTTAAGGTGTGAACGGGTGCACATAACGGGTGATATATCCATGTTTATGCCAAGTTTTTCACTTGTAAATTTTACAGCTTCGATAACAGCAAGATAAGAATCACGCTTGCAACAACGTGGGCCACCATTTTTGCCTATTACGTCCAAAGCTTTGGCAGTCATCTGGTTGGCAAGACCCCACGCTTCGCTTGCAAGTGGTGTTGATTTTTGCACAATTGCAAGGTATATACCTGCACTGATGCCGGCACCACAAGCACCCCAAAAACCACAAACCCCACCAGGAACTTGTTTGCCTCGTTTTTGCATTTCTTCAAGGGCAGATTTTAAATCAATTTTTCCACCTGCATTTTTATAGGCAGTGAGCAAAGCACAACCAACCATTGTGTGGTGTTCTGGTCCGTGCATATGACAAAAAGGCATGCTCATCATTTTTTCTAAAATTTTAATTGGGTTGGCCGATTTGCTTTCAAGACAAATAGCAACAATGCTGTCCATTCCAGACGTGTGGCATTCGTCACAAATGAAATGCCCGTTTATACATTTTGTTTTGCTATATTGTTTTTTATGGCAAATAACACATTCCATTTTTTCATCTGTGTCAAGATATTCAAGCGGTGCCTTGCAAATCAAACATTCTTCGTTCATAGTTTGCTCCTTGCAAAATTGTTGTTTTAATCAAAGTTATTATAACAAAAATAACACTATTATAAAAGGGGATAAATGCTTTTTATTGACAATGACGTTGCCGTGTTATACACTAATGAAAAACCAAAAGAGAGGTTTATTATGAGTTGCTGTTGCAGTGAAAAACAAACAGACAAAAAAACTAAAAAACTTTTTAAAATAGAATATCTTTATCTTGACCTTAAAACTTGCGACAGGTGCATGGATACCGACAAACTTTTAGACGAAGTGGTAGAAGTGCTTAAACCTGCTTTGCAACTTGCAGGCTACGAGGTGAGATATCGCAGACACGAAATGACAACAGCGCAAATTGCACAAAAGTTTGAGTTTGTTTCTTCGCCGACAATACGTGTAAACGGTCGTGATATTTTTGACGTGGTAGAAACCGACTGCGGTTGCTGTGGCGACATTGCAGGTGTTGCCGTTGACTGCCGTGCCTATGAATATGACGGCAAGGTTTATGACGTGCCGTCAAAACAACTTTTGGCAAAAGCAATTTTAAAAAGCATAGATAAATTTGCACCTTGCAACAAACAACCATATGAAATGCCAGACAACCTCAAAAGATTTTTTGAAGGCAAGGCAAACAAAAACAAATAACAAACCGTGACAAAACCAAGGCTTTTTGCCTTGGTTTTTTTGTTGAAAAAATTTGGTCTTTATTTTTATTTTATACTGTGATATAATGTTGTTGCGACGTAGTTTAATATTTTTCCTGAGCAGGCATACTTTTGTAAAAAACGTATGTCTTGATGTCATACCCTGCTCGGAATGAACTGCGTCGCAAACAGTAGTCAAGCATCGTTTTTTTGAGTGCGTGATTACTGTCACGCACTTTTTTATTTTGGGGAGGAAAAAGATATGGTCAAAAGTCAAAGTGGTGCAAATATTTTTGACGGGGCTATTAATGGTATTTTAGAAATAGAAACTGAAAGTGGTCAGGGTTCTGGTTTTTTGTTGGATGACATGGGATATGCTTTAACAAACGCACACGTTGTAACAGACGATGGTGTTCCAAATAAAGAAATATTAGTAAGAATAGCTGGAGAGGAAATAACTGCGAAGATAGTAAAAATAGGTGATGTTTCAGCAGATATAGATGATTTGGCATTGATTAAGCTTTCACGAGTTCCTAAAAATTCAATTTCACTTGTACTTGGCAATTACGATGATGTAAAAACAGGCGAAGAAATTTTTGTTATAGGTAATTCTAAAGGCGAAGGAACTTGCATAACAAAAGGTATTGTGAGTGATCGTAATCGTAAAGGAAGAATAATGACCGATGCTGCTGTAAATCCAGGCAACTCTGGTGGGCCTGTTTTTAATCAAAGAGGATTTGTGGTAGGCATAATAGTTTCTGTTAGAATAAATGCTGATGGTATGAAGTATGCTATACCTGTTGATGTAATAAGAAGTTTTTTGATAGAACAATGTAATTATTCTATTACTCAAAATACTAAAAATAATTTTATTAATGCTAATTATGAGGATGATAATCAGCAAAATTGTACTGAAAAAAATAAAAATAATAGTATAGCAACTAATAAATGTCCAAATTGTGGAGGAAGATTTAATATAAAATTATTAGATGCACAGATTGTTTGTCCTTATTGTGGGTATACAGAATTACTTAATTCGTCTGGTGCAAATATAGATATTGTATAATTAAGAG
>JAFVQA010000106.1 GCA_017505015.1 Clostridia bacterium | reverse complement strand
TGGTGCATATTTATTGGTGCATTCCTCGTCGACGAGCCTCCTTTGAAGCAGTCTGATTATCCAGTTATCAAAAACGTTTTGTTTGAAAATAACAAGTTCGTTGATTGCTATGGAATGACAGCACTTATCGGTTCTGCAAAGAATGTTATCTTTACAAACAATACGTTTGAAAACAGCGAAGCTCGAAAAGTTCCACACGACTATCGCAATTGCTTCTACACTATTTCTTCAAATAATGTAAAGATTGTAAACAACAAATTCAAAAAGTCTCCGTTAACACCAAAGCTTGGTGTTTACGTTGAAAAAGACACATGCAAAAAAGTGATAGTGCGTGGGAATTCAGAATTTTAAAGAATAAAAGAAAAAATAAAAAATGAAAAAAATAGCATCAATATTGTTATGTGGATTGATTGCGTCGGTGGGGTTTTGTTCTGATGTAATATCAGGATTTACTGGTGATTACTCAGGGCTTGCAAAAGTTCTCGATAAAAAAGAATTAGTGTTCGATTCCACAAAATCTCCACACGAGTGGAATACAATTTATCGCCAATCGATAGCAACTTTCAAGCGTGGACAACACTACAAAGTTTCTTGCGATATCGAAGGTTTAGATGTAACTTTTAATGGCTATGTAGTTTTTGAAGTAAAAGACAGATCAAAAACTTACAAACGCTTGTATCGCGATTATCGCAAGGGTAAGACAAGCTATGTTGATTATTTCATTTTGGGTGATGACGCAGCAAAGCCAACTTTTGAAATCTGGACATTTAGTGGTGTAAAAGCAATTATAAGTAATTTCAAGATTGAACCTTGTTCATCACCAAATGCCTTTGTGCCTATGTTCAAATATGGTGGGGCGTTAGAATTGAACAAATCAAAATTCCCGAAAGGCGCAAAAGAATTTACAGTTGATGAGCCACGCAATCCGAACGGGGCAATTGTTCACGTTAAAGATTTTGGAATTTTGCCAAACTCGAAAATCACGTTTGAGCAAATCAATAAAGCAATCGACCATTGTAGAAACATCAAAGCTGCAAAATTGTTGTTCGATAAAAATTCAACATACCAAGTACATGGCAAAGGTTTTATCGATATCAAAAAGATGAAAGATTTTATTTTTGACGGCAATGGTTCAACATTTGTTTTCAGAAAAACAAAAGGTGGGATAAGCTTGCTCATTAGTAATTGCGAACGCGTGATTGTTGAAAATATGAATGCTGATTGGAATGAAGATGAAGATCCATTGGCAGCTATTGTTCGTGTTGAAAATATCGGCAGTGAAAACGGAAAAGTTTTTGTAGATTATCGCTTTATTCATTGGGATAAATATCCGCTTTACGGCAAGCCTGTGCGTCTTGGATGTATATCTTGCTGGAACGAAAAGGAAAACGCAATAGGTGTTGAGGGTTCTTTCTGTCAGGGGCTTGAAATGCACCCAGAAACTTCATTGTTTATTACAAAGTGGCTTGAATCGAACTTAGTACGCATCTATGGTTGGTATCATCCTGTTATGAAAAAGGGAGATTTGTATCGCATACAGCACTACTATTACGAACTCGATTTCCAAAGCTCACATAACTGCAAACATCTTATTATGCGCAACATTAACGTATGGGCTACCCCAGGGCATGGATTTTACGTTGGTGGCAATAGCGAATACAATTTGTTTAAAAACATAAAAATCACACTTCATCCAAGTAAAAGCAAACGTAAGGTGATAACAACATGTGCCGACCACTTTGGTGCAATAAATTGCTTGGGTAACATCAAACTTGAAGATTGCGAGTTCGGCTATGGTGCAGATGACTGCATCAATTTCCACGACAAAACTATGATGGGACTTGTAAACACTCCAAAGTCTGTAATCTGTCGTGCACGATATGCGTGGGTAGGCGACCCCATCGAATTTAGACAAATGAATTACGCGCCAACAGGTAAGACAATGAAAGTTGTAAAGCAAAATAAACTTCCTGACGGCAAATATGAAATGTTCTTTGATGGCAACTTGCCAGCACAAAAAGGTGAGCGTTTGCTTATGTTTAATCGCTCGCGTCATTCTGATAATATGATAGTTCGCAACTGCTATTTCCACAACAATCGAGCTCACGGAATTATGGCACAAAGCTCAAATATGACAATTGAAAATTGCAAGTTTGAACGCAACGAAATGGGTGCAATGAAAATTGAATCGGGATATCGTCTAACATCTTGGTGCGAAGGCTATGGAGTTGATAACATAGTTGTTCGCAACTGCGAATTCATAAAACCAAATCCATTGCCAGAACGAATTTGGAATAAAGAATGGTGCATATTTATTGGTGCATTCCTCGTCGACGAGCCTCCTTTGAAGCAGTCTGATTATCCAGTTATCAAAAACGTTTTGTTTGAAAATAACAAGTTCGTTGATTGCTATGGAATGACAGCACTTATCGGTTCTGCAAAG
>JAFVQA010000105.1 GCA_017505015.1 Clostridia bacterium | reverse complement strand
CATGAGGGTAGGCGTGGCTTTCTCCGTTACGCTTTCACTGCTGGTGGCTATATTCGGAAAGTCCATCCTGTCCCTGCTTACATCCGACCCGTGGTTGGTGTTGCCTTTTGCTGAACAATGCGGTGTTGAGCTTGTAGAAGTTGAATATGCAAAAAAAGTAAACGGCATGAACCTTACGATATTTATCGACAAAGAAGAAGGTGTAAGTCTTAACGATTGTGAAAAATTACACAGACTTATTGACGAGCCGCTTGACGTGCTTGATCCAACTGACGGCAAGGCATATATACTTAACGTTTCGTCACTTGGCATTGATAGACCTTTAAAAACAGAAAGAGATTTTAAACGCAATCTCGACAAAGAAATTATAGTTAAACTTTTTGCACAACTCAATGGCAAAAAGGTATACGAAGGCTTTTTGAAAGAATATGACGAAAAGACTTTTGTGATAGAAAACAAAAACGGACGTTTTACTTTTGAAAAAGAAAAAACAGCATTGATAGAACCATTGATTAGATTTTAATCCGGAGGAAAATTATGATTAGTAAAGATTTCTTTTTGGCTCTTGAAGATTTGGAAAGAGAAAAGGGTGTTTCGAAAGAAGTGTTTATCCAAGAATTGGAAAATGCTTTGGCATGTGCATGCAAAAAACAACTTGGCGAAGCAACAAACGTAGAGGTTAAACTCAACTCAGAAAAATATACAATCAGAGTATATTCTTATAAAAATATCGTGGAAGTTGTAGAAGACCCTGACAAAGAAATTTCTTTGGAAGAAGCACAAGAAATTAAAAAGAGTTATGAAATTGGTGGCAGAGTTGCAAAAGAAATTTCACCAAAAGAGTTCAGCAGAGTAGCTGCACAAACAGCAAAACAAGTTATTATGCAAAAACTCAAAGAAATCGAAAAAAATCAAACTCTTGACCAATATTCAGAAAAGGAAAACGAAATGCTCGTTGGTATCGTTAACAGAACTAAAGAAGACGGTACTGTATACGTAGAAATTGGCAAAAACCAAATGGAAGGCATTTTGATGCCAAACGATCAAATCCCTGGTGAAAAATTTAAATTTGG
Organism: Clostridia bacterium; assembly: GCA_017505015.1. GTDB lineage: Bacteria > Bacillota > Clostridia > Christensenellales > CAG-314 > Heteroclostridium. Next base: position 1,546 of record JAFVQA010000105.1, on the reverse strand, counting down.
CGATAAAATCAAAGTTTATGTAAAACGTGTTAGAGAATTTGGCAAAGGTGTTCAGGTTGTTCTTTCACGTTCATGTGCAGACTTTGTAAAACGTCTTTTCGAAAGCGAAGTTCCAGAAATCAGAGCTGGTTTGGTTGTTATCAAATCAATCGCTCGTGAAGCTGGTTATCGTACAAAAATTGCCGTTTATTCAACAGATGCTGATATCGATGCAGTAGGTGCATGTGTTGGTGCAAAGGGTGTTCGTATCAATGCAATCAGCAACAACGAATTGCACGGTGAAAAAATTGACGTTATTCCATGGAATGAAAACAACTTTGACTTCGTTGCAAACGCATTGAGTCCAGCAAAAGTTCTTATGGTTCAAGGCAACGAAGACAAAAAAGAAGCAACTGTTGTTGTACCAGACGATAAACTTTCTTTGGCTATCGGTCGCGAAGGACAAAATGCAAGACTTGCTGCTCGTCTTACTGGTTGGAAAATTGACGTTAAGTCATATTCAAATGCAGTAAAACTTGGTCTTGTAGAAGGTGAAGGCGAACAGGCAGAAGATGAAAAATCTGCAGAAGATTTGCTTGCTGAAATCAACAGCATCATTGCAGAATAACGAGGTGTATCATGTCGACAAAAAAAATACCAATGAGAATGTGTTTGAGTTGTCGCGAAATGACTCCTAAAAAACAACTGTTAAGAATTGTCAAAAGCCCAGAAGGTGTCATTTTTGTAGATGACAGCGTAAAGGCAAACGGCAGGGGTGCATATCTTTGCAAATCAAAAGAATGCATCCAAAAATGCATCAAACAAAAAATGCTCAACAAACAGTTTGAGTGTCAGATAGATTCGCAAGTGTACGAGGAGCTTCAAAAGATTGCAGATGAACTCTAAAATTAAAACTTACGTGGGCTTTGCTATAAACAAAGGCGATGTGGTTTTGGGGTTGGATAATATAAAAAAATGCAAAAAAGCACCAAAACTTGTAATGATCGCAAGTGATGCAAGCGAAAAAACAAAAAAAGAAGCAAAATTTTGTTGTCAAAAATTCAATGCTGTTTTGATAGAATGCGGTAACTCTGTCGAAGAGCTTGTTGCAAAACCAGGCGTTAAGGTTTTTGCAATGTATGACAACAATCTCATAAAAGCAATTATACAAAATTTAGATGAAGATTTTAAGTGTGTGGAGGTAGTCAATTGACAACTAATAACAAGGTCGTACAAAACAATCAACAAGGTCAGGCTTTCGAATCATTAAAAGCCATGAGAACGACTACGATCAAAGATGCCAGTACATTGCTTACAGAGGTTAAAAGTGCAAAAAAACGTATTTTTAACGTTACTCAAGCTATAGATCAAAAACAAAAATCTTTTGCAGAACAAGCAAAAGTCGTTGAAAAACAAGAAAAAGTTGAACAACCTAAAATCGTTGAAGAAGTAAAAGAACAAAAATCTGCAGTTGCACCAGTTGAAGAAAAAATTGTTACACAACCTGTTGCAGAACAAAAACCTGCTGTCAAAGAAGAAAAATCTGTAAATAAAGAAAGCAAGCTTG
>JAFVQA010000104.1 GCA_017505015.1 Clostridia bacterium | reverse complement strand
GTTGGTTATCAACCAACTCTTGCACAGGAACTCGGCTCTTTGCAAGAACGTATTTCAAGCACAAACAGTGGTTCTATCACTTCTATTCAGGCTGTATACGTGCCTGCCGACGACTTGACAGACCCTGCACCTGCAACGCTGTTTTCTCACTTGGATGCAACAACAGTTTTGTCAAGAAAGGTTGTAGAACAAGGCATTTATCCTGCCGTTGACCCACTTGCATCAAACTCACGCATTCTCGAACCACACATTGTTGGTGAAAACCACTATAAAGTTGCCCGTGGCGTTCAGGAAACTTTGCAACGTTATAAAGAATTGCAAGATATCATTGCAATTTTGGGTATGGACGAATTGTCACAAGAAGACAAACTTACAGTAAACCGTGCAAGAAAAATTCAAAAATTCTTGTCACAACCATTCTTCGTAGGCACAACGTTTACAGGTCTCGAAGGCAGATACGTTCCACTTAAAACAACGGTAGAGTCATTCAAAATGATTCTCGATGGCAGAGTAGACGACCTTCCAGAACAAGCATTCTTTATGGTTGGCGATCTTGACGAAGCAAAGGCAAAAGCAAAAAAACTTTAATTTTGTGATATAAAAATATGGCAAGTCAATTTTATTTACAAATCATCACCCCAGAACGTACTTTTTATAAGGGTGAGGTGGAATCTGTTATAATACCAACCGTAGGCGGTCAAATGGGTGTGCTTAAAGGCAACATTCCGCTTATCACAGCTTTGCAATCTGGCGAAGTAAAAATCAAAAAAGACGGTAAATGGCATTATGCGGCAAACAGCGATGGTTTTGCAGAAGTTACTCCTGACAAAGTCCTTTTGTTTTGCGAAACAATTTTTTGGCCAGACGAAATGGAAATGGAGGAACTTAAAGAAAAAGAACGCCATCAACGCGAAGAAATGGAATATGCCCGTGACCAAAAGGCATATACTTTGGCAAAAGTTTCGCTCATGCGCACACTTGCAAAACTCAGTGTAAAAAAAGAGCATCCACACGATGCAATGTTTGACGACTAAAAATAATAACGATAAAAGCAGGTTTAAAAGCCTGCTTTTTTTTTGTTGCAAAAAAACGAACAAATGTTGCATAAAAATGTTGACAACAGCACAAGATAGTGTATAATATAATCAAAGGTCAAAGAAAGTCAAACTTTTTAAAGGAGGTAAAAATGGCAAATATCAGTGACGTTATAGAGAGTTTTTTGATAGATTTGTTTGGTGACGAAAGGTCAATTTATATTTCACGAAATGAACTTGCACAATATTTCAACTGTGCACCAAGCCAGATCAACTACGTTTTGTCAACACGTTTTACGGTGGATAAAGGCTTTGCAATCGAAAGTCGTCGCGGTGGCGGTGGATACGTCACTTTGGTTAAGCTGTGTGACGACGACAGTTATATAGCAGAGCTTGTTCGACACAGCATTGGCGACAGCATATCATTTCAGCGTGTTTGCCAAATTTTAGACCGCCTTGTGGGTGACGAAATAATCACTCCGCGCGAAAGAGAAATTGCAAAAAGCATGACTTGCGACAAAGCAATTTTGTCGTGTGACAAACTTGCAAAAGACGTTTTGCGTGCAGGCATTTTTAAAAACTTTTTAACCTTGCTTATGAAATTTGATTTTGGAGGTGAAAATTTATGAAGTGTTACAAATGTGGCATGCCAGCAACAACGTTTGTTACAACAACGATAAACGGCAACACAACTCAACAATATCTGTGTGACGAGTGCTATCGTCAGCAACAACACGAATTTTATTTTCACTCAAGACAACCTCAACCAAAAGTTAAAGAGGTTGTGTGCCCACAATGCAACACAAAGCAAAGCGAGTTTTTAAAAACAGGCTTTTTAGGTTGCCCAAATTGCTACAAAGCGTTTGAGGGTGCAATAGACAAACTGTTGCCAAAAATTCAGGGAAGCACAACCCACGTTCCACGCAAACATATGGGCGTGGTAGAAGAAGAATCACGCACAGAAAAATTAAAAAGACTAAACCTGCAACTTTACAAAGCCAAAATGGCAATGGATTACGAGCAGGCAGATAAAATATTTAAACAAATTAAGGAGTTGGATCCAAAATGAAAGATGCGTTCAATAAAATAGTCGTGTCTTCAAGGATACGACTTGCACGAAATATTGCAGGGTTGCCATTCCCTCAAAAACTCGATGGTGAACAGGCCTTTGGGTTTATGAAAAAAATTAGCGACTTGTTGCAGGAAAATGGCAGTTTCAAGGCATGTCTTATGTCGCAGATAAACGATATTGAAAAACGTGCTTTGGTAGAAAAGCACCTGATCAGCCCTGACCTTGCAAAAAAGAACAGATATGGTGCAGTTATCATGAGTCAGGACGAAAGCATTTCTGTCATGCTCAACGAAGAAGACCATATTCGCGAACAAAGCATTGTAAAAGGTTTTGACCTGCAACTCGCTTTTCAAAAAATAAAAAAGGTAGACCAAAAAATTATTGCAAACGTAGGTCTTGCCTATGACGATAAACTTGGTTTTCTTACAAGTTGCCCTACAAACGTGGGAACAGGCATGAGAGCATCGGTAATGATGTTTTTGCCTGCACTTACAAAAACAGGCAAAATACCAGCGCTTATAAAGGCACTTGAACAAAAACGAATGACAGTGCGTGGCATTTATGGTGAGGGGAGCGAAAGCGAAGGTTATCTTTATCAGGTGTCAAACAAAATTTCACTTGGCTTCAGCGAAGAAGAAATTGTTGAAATAGTGTCAAATGCCGTAGAAAAAATTTGCCAGATGGAAATTGATGAGGCAAATGCAATTTTCAATGCAAACAAAATTGCCATGACAGACAGAATAATGAGGTCAAAAGGCATACTTACAAATGCTTACGTTTTGTCAACTCAAGAGTTTTTCGAAAGATTTGCCGACGTTAAACTTGGCATTTCACTCGGTTTGATAAAGTGTAAAGACGTTGGCAGGTTTGATGATTTTCTCGTTGGTGTGCTGCCGGCAAACTTAATGTTAAACAAAGGCTCGGCAATGAACGAAACAGAACGCGATTTGTATCGTGCATCATATACGAGAGAAAATCTCAACAAAATTTTAAACTGACTATAATCATCAGGAGGGTGTTTATATGTTTGACAGATTTACAGAAAATGCAAAAAATGCAATGAATATAGCGGCAGATATCAGCAGACGCACACGCAACAGTGTTGTCGGCAGCGAACATATTTTGCTTGCTTTGACTTACGTTGACGGCAAGGCAAAAGAGTTGCTTGCACAAGCTGGTGTAACAAGCGAAAACTATCGCATCGGTTCAGATAAAAACGGTGGTTTTCAGGTGCAGTTTTCTACACGTGTTCGCCGTATAGAAGAAGTTGCAAATTCATTTGCACAACAAACAAATAGCTATTATGCAGATACTCAGCACCTTTTGCTTGCAGTTCTGGCAGACAGCACAACGTTTGCAGTAAGGTTGCTTGTTCAAATGGGCATTGACGTTGGCGCACTTGTTCAGGCAACTGCCAAAGAAGTTGGCATTGGCATAACTTCTTCTGCATCACAACAACAAAAAGCGCAAGAAGACAAAAATGAAAACAGTGACAAACGTCTTGGTGACCTTGCAAAATTTGGCGTTGACCTTACTCAAAAGGCAAAAGAGGGCAAACTTGACCCTGTTATCGGTCGTGGTGACGAAATAGAAAGAGTTATTCAGATTCTCAGCAGACGCACAAAAAACAACCCAATTCTCATTGGTGAACCTGGTGTTGGCAAATCTGCCGTAATCGAAGGTCTTGCACAAAAAATAGTCAGTGGCGACGTTCCTGACTTGCTCAAAGACAAGGTTGTTTTTTCACTTGACCTTGCAGGTTTGCTTGCAGGCACAAAATATCGTGGCGATTTTGAAGAAAGGCTTAAAGACGCTATCGAAGTAGTTACAAAAAACGGAAACATTATTATTTTTATTGACGAAATTCACAACCTTGTGGGTGCAGGCAGCACTGGCGAGGGAAATATGGATGCAGCAGATATTCTCAAACCGCTTTTGGCAAGGGGCGAAATGCAAACTGTTGGTGCAACTACTATCGAAGAATATCGCAAATATATCGAAAAAGACACTGCTTTGGAACGTAGATTTCAACCAATTACGGTCGAACAACCAAGCGTGCCAGATGCTATTCTTATTCTTAAAGGTCTTCGCGAAAAATATGAAGATCACCACAAGGTAGAAATTACAGATGAAGCGATAGAAGCAGCCGTTAAACTTTCAGACAGATATATTTCAGACAGATTTTTGCCAGACAAAGCAATTGACCTTATTGACGAAGCATCAAGCAGAGCAAAGCTCGATTGCTACGTTTTGCCAGAAGAAGTTAAAAAGCTTGAGGCTGACCACGAACGAATGGTTGTTGAAATGAAACAATTTGCCGACAGACAAATGTTTGACAAAGCACAACAAATAAAGGTTAAGGTAGAAGAACTCGAAGCACAAATAGAAAAAGAAAAACAGGCTCATGCACAAAAAATGAAAGAGTGCAAACCAAAAATTGGCGAAAGTGAAATTGCAAAAATCGTGTCAAAATGGACTTCTATCCCTGTGGACAGAATAAGCGAAACAGAAAGCGAAAAACTCATTCACCTCGAAGATTTGCTTCATAAAAGGGTTGTCGGTCAGGACGATGCAGTAAAAGCTGTTTCAAAGGCAATTCGCCGTGCAAGAGCAGGGCTCAAAGATCCAAAACGCCCGATAGGTTCGTTTATTTTCCTTGGTCCTACTGGTGTGGGCAAAACAGAACTTTCAAAAGCACTTGCAGAGGGTGTTTTTGGTGACGAAAAATTGCTTGTTCGCCTTGATATGAGTGAATATATGGACAAACACTCAACTGCAAAAATTATTGGTGCGCCTCCGGGATACGTCGGCTTTGACGATAATGGTGGTCAGCTTACAGAAAAAGTAAGACGCAAACCATACAGCGTAATTTTGTTTGACGAAATTGAAAAAGCTCACCCAGACGTGTTTAACATTTTGTTGCAGATTCTTGATGACGGTCGCCTTACAGACAGCCGTGGCAGAGTGGTAGACTTTAAAAACACTATCATCATCATGACAAGCAACAACGGTGTGGCTCAACTTAAAAAGACAAATCGACTTGGCTTTAACAGTGGCAGTGACGAGCAGGAATATGAAGATATGAAAGACAAACTTATGGAAAGCCTTAAAGAAACGTTCAAGCCAGAGTTTCTCAACCGTGTTGACGACACAATTATCTTCCATCAGCTCAACAAAGATGATACTCGTCAGATTGCAAAAATTCTTATTCGTTCTCTTGCAAAACGCATTGCAGAAAACGGCATTCAAATGCAGATCAGTGAAAGCGCACTTGACTTTTTGGCAGAAAAAGGCTATGACAAAGAATATGGCGCACGCCCACTTAAACGCACAATTCAAAAATATCTAGAAGATAAACTCAGCGAAGAAATTTTGAAAGGCAGCGTTACAAAAGGTCAAAAGGTATACGTCGACAGTGACGGAACACAACTTACTTTTACAAACAAACAATAAAACAAAAACCTCGCTTTTCAGCGAGGTTTTTTGTTGCTAAAAAAACTGCAAAAAATTTAAATTGGGTATTGAAATGAAGGCTTGTTTTTGCTAAAATAAAACCAAGGAGGTGGCTTATGAAACTAGACATCATCAGTAAGAATTACACCCCAAGCAATAGGCTTATCGAAGTGTTGGAGAAAAAACTCAACAAGCTTGACAAGTATTTTCCAAACGAACCATCTGCTCGCGTTGTTATGAAAGGCGAAAAGAAGGGTGAAGTGCTCGAAATTTCTATCAACTATCAAGGCACTTTGCTTCGTGCAGAAGTTAGAGATGAGCATATTTATGATTGCATCGACGTTGCTTTGCCAAAGCTTGAAAAACAACTGGTAAAACATCGTGGCAAGTTTAATGACAAACTTAAAGATGGCATTGACGTTGCGGCACTCGAATACGTTAAACCAGACGAAATCGAAGAAGTGCCAGAAATCGTTAAAACAAAAGAGTTTGAAGTTAAAGCGATTGACCTTAAAGAGGCTGTTGCAGGTCTTGAACTTGTTGACCACGACTTTTATCTGTTTGTAAATGAAGCAACAGGTCACGTAGAAGCAGTTTATCGCAGAGCCGATGGAAAAATCGGTCACCTTATCCCAAAAATCTAAAATTTGCGTGGGATAGTCTTTCACCAAATTTTAATCGTTGATAATATAGCCAAACCTACACAGTCAACACCTTTTGGTGCCAGATCATATAAGCAAAAATTTAAAGAGCATCTTGTGATGCTCTTTTTTTTGTTGTATACTATCTGTATAAATTATTGTATATTAAATATAAAAGAACTGTTTTGCTTGATTATTCAGTAAAGGTAATATAAGTAAAAAATTTTTGTAAACAAGAGGAACAAGTTATGAAAAAAATTATAACGAGAATAAAACTTATATTTGTTTTTATATTGTGTATTTGTATTGCATTGTTGGTTGTTGGTTGTGACAAAGGACCTTGCGATGCGCATGATTTTGGTGAGTGGCAAACAATCAAAACAGCAACGTGCACTCAAAAGGGCACGCAGGAAAGGACGTGTATGGTTTGTTATTTTAAACAAGAGCAAGAAATTCCTGCTGGACACACGTGGGGCAACGATTATCAATACAATGGATCTGCTCACTGGAAAAAATGCGTTGTTTGTCAGGAACCAGAAACATTTATTTACAAACATGAGATAGAGGATATGAAATGCAAACAGTGTGGTATGGTTGCATTTGAGTTTAAATATGATGCCCAAAATGACAGTTATATACTTGCAGATGTGTTTTTACAAGGTGTAAACCTGTCAGTTCCTGGTAGTTATCAGGGAAAACCTGACACTGTAATTGGTGAAAAAGCATTTTCTTCATTTCATTTTGAAGAAGGCTCGCTCGTTATACCAGAGGGTGTTGAAAGAATAGAAAATAGTGCTTTCAAATCAACTGGTGGATACAATTCTCTCATTTTGCCAAAATCATTAAAATATATTGGAGAATCTGCTTTTGAAGATGCTGGCGATTCTATAGAAAAACTTGTTATTCCAAACAGTGTAGAAGAGATTGGAAAGAATGCGTTTTGTGATTTTAACGTAAAAGAAGTTGAAATTGAAGAGGGAACAAAACTCACACAAATACAAAAAAATACTTTTGGATCAGCATACTATCTCGAAAAGATATATATTCCATCGCAGATTGTGTCAATCAAAGATTATGCTTTTTCAAACAACTCTCGTCTTAAAACAGTTGAATTTGGCTTGAATAGTCAAATTAAAGAAATTGGTGACTATGCATTCAGCCGTTGCACTATGTTGAAAGATTTTGATTTTGAGTCTTTGACCCAACTCAAAACCATAGGTTACGAAGCTTTTTATGAAACAACTGCTTTTGGTGACGTCGCATTGCCAACTGGTTTGCAATATATTGCTCCGGGTGCATTTATAAGATCTGGTATTACGTCAATATATCTGCCAAACACGATTACAGATTTTTATGACAAAAACAACGTTATTGGCGATATAAGGACAGATACTTTCAAATGGTGCGAAAACCTGCATACAGTCACTTTCGAACAGGGAATTAACTTGCCTGTTGTGCCAGGATATATGTTTTATTCTTGCAATGAATTACAAAATATCACTTTGCCACAAAGTACAACTCAGGTGCTTGACTATGCATTCGCATATTGCAAAAAACTGTCAACTGCCAATTTGCAAAACGTTGTTGTAATTGGTGACAGAGTTTTTGAAGGATCTGGCATATCAAGCATAAGTTTTTCTTCAAACATCACTGATTTTGGTGATTCAATCTTTTCTCTCTGTGAATCGCTTTCATCTGTCACAATACCAGAAGGATACGTTGCCGTTGGCGAAAATATGTTTGCCAACTGTTCTGCGTTGACAACAGTAAATTTGCCGTCAACTTTGCAGGAAATTTCGCGTGGTATGTTCGGTAGATGCACAAGTCTCAGTCAAATCAGTCTGCCTGCAAACGTCACAAAAATTGGTGATTGGGCATTTGAGGGTTGCACGTCACTTTCTGGCATAGATCTTTCTTATGTCACACAAATTTGTCAGGGCGCATTTAAAGAATGCACGTCAATCACAAGTGTTGTTATTTCATCAGGGGTTGAAGACATCAGCCATCAGGCATTTGAGGGTTGCGAAAAATTGTCGCAAGTCACATTGCCAAACACAATAAAAGAGATTGACAACAGTGCTTTTAAAAATTGTACAAGCCTCACTCAAATTCAACTAAATGCCGGCTTGAAAGAGATAGCGACAGGTGCATTTGAGGGAACAGCACTCACAAGTGTGGTTATACCACAGGGTGTAGTGACTATAGGGAACAATGCATTTGCAAAATGCGAAAATTTGCAAAGTGTTGTTCTCAACAGTGACCTTAAAGCTTTTGAAGGTGGTTTTGAATATTGTCCAAAACTGCAATATATAGTTTTGCCTATATCTGTCGAAACAATCACCGCTCACGTACTTGACGGCATGTGGCAATACACAAAAGTTTTGGTAGAGGCAACGTCAAAACAACCTGGCTGGTCAGAAAACTGGTATTTCTTCTATGATGACTCTCATGTATATTATTACAGCGAAAGTCAGCCTGCTGATGGGGCAAAAGCGTGGCGATATGTCAATGGGCAACCAACATTCTGGTAAAAAAGATAAAAAAGCACGGTTTTTAACCGTGCTTTTTTTGTTTATAGTTTAATAACTTTCTTTTATCTTTTTCAAAAATTCTTTTGTCCATTTGTCTGGTGGCACTTCTGTTATGGCAACGAAGGGGGCGTTGGTCTGATTTTTATCAAACATCATCACAACAGGGCCTTGCCTTGTTTTGTTTTTAAAAACAACGCAATTAAACAACACAACGTCTTTAAAACCATCGCAGGTTATGGCAAGGTTAACAAAACTAAATTCGCCGTCTGTCACCTTGCAAAGAGGGGTGTCAACAAAAGGCACGTGCATAATGGTTGTGTATCCGTGCAAATCTGTATAAAAG
>JAFVQA010000103.1 GCA_017505015.1 Clostridia bacterium | reverse complement strand
ACTTGCATATTTTGGGTTGTGGAATCAGGTTTTGTTTATGATAGTGCTCGTTGCAAATACAGGCATTGCTATCATTCAGGAGTGCAAGTCAAAAAAGACTATCGAAAAACTCTCCATCGTTTCTGCTCCTATGGCAACGGTTATTCGTGATGGAAAAGAGATAGAAATTTCTGTAGACGACGTTGTGCTTGATGATATTATGGTGGTTGGTCTTGGCAGACAAATTTGTGCTGACTCAATCGTTATCAGTGGTCAGGCAGAAGTAAACGAGTCTATGCTCACCGGTGAATCTGTTGCCGTTGCAAAAAAAGCAGGTGATATCGTTTATGCCGGCAGTTACGTAACAAGTGGTTCTTGTGTTGTTCGTGTTGACAAAATAGGCACATACAACTATATTCAAAACCTTACTTTACAGGCAAAACAATATCAAAAACCTCGTTCAGAGTTGCTCAGGTCACTCAACCTGGTGTTGAAAGCCATTGCAATCATCATCGTTCCTATAACGATATTGTCTTTCCGCAACAACTTTGTCAATGCTCCAATAGATATGGATCCAATCGTGTTTGCAATAAGCAAAACTGCGGGTAGCATTATTCCAATGATTCCTGCGGGTGCATTTTTGCTTACAAGTGCAACTTTGGCTGTGTCTGTAATGAGGCTTGCAAAACGTAATACTTTGGTTCAGGAGCTTTATTGTATCGAAATGCTCGCCCGTGTAAACGTGCTTTGCCTTGACAAAACGGGCACTATCACAGACGGCACAATGACCGTAGAAGAAACTGTAGAACTTAAAAACGACGGCACCTTGACAATAAAACAGATAATTGCCAACATGATGCATGCTCTTGACGACAACAATATGACGTCAATTGCTCTTCGCGAAAAATACGGCACTGCAAAAGATCTGAGAGTTACAGCAACGGTTCCTTTCTCGTCTGAACGCAAATTTTCTGCAGTTTCATTTGAAGGTGAAGGCACTTATTTTCTTGGTGCACCAGAATTTGTTTTGCCAAACGGCAGTGCAAAGGTAGACAAACTTGTTCAAAAATATGCAGAACAAGGTTATCGTGTACTTGTGCTTGCAAATTCTGCATCACAAATTCTCCAAAAAGACGAAAATGAACCAAAATTGCCTGGTGTTCGCAGACCGGTTGCGCTCATTGTTATCGAAGACCGCATTCGTCCTGATGCACCTGCAACTATCAAATGGTTTAAAGAAAACAACGTAGAAGTAAAAGTTATTTCTGGTGACAACCCAATTACCGTTTCAGAAATAGCACGAAAAGTTGGCATAGACGATGCCGATAAATATATCAGCCTTGAAGGTATGACTGACGAACAGGTTATAGAGGCTGCAAACAATTATACTGTTTTTGGTCGTGTAACACCTGACCAAAAAGCAATTTTGATCAAGGCAATGCGCACCGTTAAAAAGACTGTTGCAATGACAGGTGACGGTGTAAACGACATTTTGGCAATGCGTGAGGCAGATTGTTCAATCGCAATGGCAGCAGGCAGCGAGGCAGCCCGCAACGTTGCTCACCTTGTGCTTATTGACAACAACTTTGCATCTATGCCAAGGGTTGTTGCAGAGGGCAGAAGGGTAGTAAACAACGTTCAAAGCGTAACGTCGCTTTTCTTTATGAAAACTATCTATACGATAGCAATAACAATTTTGGCGTTGATGCTTAACATTACTTATCCTTATTCAACAAACAGCATTATTCTTATGGAAACGTGCATTGTTGGCTTTGGTTCGGTAATGCTTGCCTTCCAGCCAAACACAAACCTCATTCACGGCAAATTTTTGCCAAAGGTGCTCAAAAAAGCTTTGCCAAACTCAATAGTATTTATTGTGGTTACCTGCATTGTTTATATAATTGCAATGGTGTTTATTCCTGTCGAACAGGTCAACCTCGAAACTATTGCGGCACTTAGCTATACCGTTGCTGTGTTTTATGCTCTTGTGTTCTGTTGCAGACCGTTCAATGCATATCGCATAGTTGTGCTTGCGCTTTCTGCAGTTGCAACATTGTTTGGCATTTTTGCACTCGGTTGGTTCTTTGGTTATGTAGACCTCAGCAACGTAGAGGTTCTTATTCTTGTTTGTGTTGCACAATTTGCATATCCGTTTATGAATTTGCTCACAAACCTTTTCAACAAAATAGAAATAAAATAAAAAAAGCGAGTTTTTTAACTCGCTTTTTTCTATTTAAATAAAGTATTATTTTAAGTGGAATGATTGTGGTTTAAAACAATCACTTTTCTTTTTTTGCCTTT
>JAFVQA010000102.1 GCA_017505015.1 Clostridia bacterium | reverse complement strand
TTGTCAAAAAAGTTATTTGCCCAAAGTGGGTTTATTTTGCGTTCTCTTTTTTCAGCAAAAGGGGACGCATTTTTTATTTGTTTGGAGAATGTTATGGAAAACAGAGTTGCGTTAATTGGCATTGTGGTTAACAACGAAAACAGTGTAGAACCACTTAACAAAATTTTGCATGATTACAAAGATTTTATCGTTGGACGAATGGGCATTCCTTATCGCAACAGGGGTGTAAACATTATCAGCGTGGTTATAGATGCACCAAATGACCAGATAAGTGCGCTTACAGGTCGCATTGGCATGATAGATGGCGTTACTGCAAAAGCATTGTACAGCAAGGTATGACAATGAAAAATATTTTGAACAAACTGCAAAGTGGACAAAAACTTGACTTTGATGAATTTTTGTTTTTGCTTGACAACCGTGATGAATATCTTGCCAACCAACTGCAAAGTCTTGCAATAAAAACAAGACAAAAGCATTTTGGCAACAAGGTATATTTGCGTGGTTTGATTGAGTTTAGCAACTATTGCAAAAACAATTGTTATTATTGCGGAATAAGGGCAGGCAATGCAAACGCAAAAAGATATCGTCTTTCAAAAAAGCAGATTTTGGATTGTTGTGCTTTTGGCTATAACGTTGGCTATCGCACCTTTGTTTTGCAGGGTGGCGAAGATTGTTTTTATTCGCCAGACGATATAGCAGATATCGTAAAAAGCATAAAGCAAAATTACCCGGACTGTGCCGTTACTTTGTCTTTTGGCGAACACTCAAAACAAGTTTATCAGCAATGGTTTGACGCAGGGGCAGACAGATATTTGTTAAGGCACGAAACTGCAGATAAAACGCATTATGAAAAACTGCACCCACAAAATATGAGCTGGCAAAACAGAATGGCGTGTTTGCAAAACCTTAAGGACATTGGCTATCAGGTGGGCTGTGGAATAATGGTTGGTTCGCCCTTTCAAACGAACGAGCATATTGCAAAAGACCTTGTGTTTATGCAAAACTTCAAGCCACATATGGTTGGCATCGGTCCGTTTATTCCACACAAAGCCACGCCTTTTGCAGACAAAAATGCAGGCAATGTTGATTTGAATTTGTTTTTGTTGTCGCTAATTCGCATAATTTTGCCAGACGTTTTGTTGCCGGCAACAACGGCACTTGGCAGTTTGCAAAGCGATGGCAGAGAAAGGGGCATTATGGCAGGTGCAAACGTTTGCATGCCAAACCTTTCGCCACAAGAAGTGCGTGACAAATATTCATTATATAACAACAAACTTTCGTCTGGTGCAGAAAGTGCCCAGCAACACGAAGAGTTGAAACAAAAAATAGAAAATATAGGTTATCAGGTGGTTGTCAGCCGTGGCGACCACGCAAGGTTTGAAAAGGAGGGGTGCTGATGTATAACCCAAAATCACTCAAAGCAGAAGAATTTATAAATCACGAAGAAATTTTAGATACTCTTGCCTATGCAGACAAGCATAAAAAAGACGAAAAAGTTATTTCAGCTATCATAGAAAAAGCAAAACTCAAAAAAGGTCTTTCGCACAGAGAGGCTTCTGTTTTGCTTGCCTGTGAGCTGGAAGATAAAAATCAGGAAATTTATGCACTTGCAAAACAAATAAAGCAAGATTTTTATGGCAACCGTATCGTTATGTTTGCACCGCTTTATCTTTCTAACTATTGTGTTAACGGTTGCGTATATTGCCCATATCACCACACAAACAAAACAATCTGTCGCAAAAAACTTACGCAGGACGAAATAAGGGCAGAGGTCATTGCTTTGCAGGATATGGGGCACAAACGCCTTGCAATCGAATCTGGCGAAGACCCTGTAAACAACCCGTTGGAATATATTTTAGAGTCTATAAAAACAATATATTCTATCAAACACAAAAATGGTGCTATCCGCCGTGTAAACGTAAACATTGCGGCAACTACCGTAGAAAACTATAAAAAACTTAAAGATGCAGGCATTGGCACATATATTTTGTTTCAGGAAACTTATCACAAACAAAGTTATGAAAAACTTCACCCAACAGGTCCAAAAAGTAACTATGCCTATCACACAGAAGCGCACGACAGAGCAATGCAGGGTGGCATAGACGACGTTGGACTTGGTGTGTTGTTTGGTCTGGAACTTTATCGTTATGAATTTGCAGGTTTGCTCATGCATGCAGAGCACCTCGAAGCTGCTTTTGGCGTTGGCCCACACACAATAAGCGTGCCACGCATTTGTCCTGCCGACGACATTGACCCAAGTCAGTTTGACAATGGCATTGATGAAGATACTTTTGCAAAAATCGTGGCTTGCATTCGTGTTGCTGTGCCATATACAGGCATGATCGTGTCTACTCGCGAAAGTCCAAAAGCAAGACAACGTGTGCTTGAACTTGGCGTTTCACAAATTTCTGGTGGTTCACGCACAAGTGTTGGTGGCTATGCCGAACCAGAACCACAAGAAGAAAACTCTGCACAGTTTGACGTTTCTGACCACCGTTCGCTTGACGAAGTTGTTTGCTGGCTTATGAAGTTGGGCCACCTGCCTTCTTTCTGCACTGCTTGTTATCGCGAAGGTCGCACAGGCGACAGATTTATGAGTTTGTGCAAATCAGGGCAAATTCACAACTGCTGTTTGCCAAACGCACTCATGACTTTGCAGGAATATTTGCAAGACTATGCTTCAGGCGAAACCAAAAAAGTTGGTGAAAAACTCATTGCCAAAGAGTTGGAAAGTATTCCTAACGAAAAAGTTAAACAAATTGTGACAGACCGTTTGCAAAAAATTTCAAACGGTGAGCGTGACTTTAGGTTTTAGAGGTGGTTTATGTCATCACTTAACAACACTCCGCTTGGAGAAAGACTGCATATAGCATTTTTTGGTGTACGAAATGCAGGCAAATCAAGTTTGCTTAATGCTTTCACCAACCAAAACATTGCAATTGTGTCAGATCAAAAGGGTACCACAACCGACCCTGTATACAAAAATATGGAGTTGTTGCCACTTGGTCCTGTGGTGGTTATTGACACACCTGGCATAGACGACGTTGGCAACCTTGGTGAGTTGCGTGTTGCAAAAACAAAACAGGTGCTCAACAAAACGGATATTGCAATTATAGTGGCACAGGCAGGCAAACAGCTTGGCAGTTTTGAAAAAGAAATTATAGACAATGCAAAAAGCAGAAATATTCCGTATATCGTGGCATATAACAAATGTGACCTGATTGACGAAGTTCCAGGTGGTAATGACGAAAACGTATACGTAAGTTCAAAAACTGGTTTTGGCATTAACGCGTTAAAAGAAAAATGTGCTTTACTTATCAAACAAAACAACAACAAAAAGGTTGTCGGCGATTTGCTTGAGGTTGGTGACTTTGTTGTGCTTGTTGTTCCGATTGACAAATCTGCACCAAAAGGCAGACTCATTTTGCCACAACAGCAAACTATACGTGACGTTATAGACAGTGGGGCAACCGCAATAGTCTGCCGTGACAATGAGTTGGAACAAACGTTAAAAAATCTTGGTAAAAAGCCAAAACTGGTTGTTACAGACAGTCAGGTGTTTGGCAAGGTTGCAGAAATTGTTCCAAAAGACGTTGCACTCACTTCGTTTTCTATCCTTATGGCAAGGTATAAAGGTGACCTTGCAATAGTTGCAAAAGGGGCGGCCGCAGTTGATAAACTGCAAAAAGGTGATAAAGTGCTCATCAGTGAGGGATGCACTCACCATCGACAATGTGAAGATATCGGCACAGTAAAACTGCCAAGGTGGATAAAACAACACGTTGGTTGTGACGTTGAGTTTTGTTTTACAAGTGGCACAGAGTTTCCAGACAACTTGAACGAATATAAACTGGTTGTTCATTGTGGCGGTTGCATGCTCAACGAAAAAGAAATGAAATATCGTTTGCGTTGCTGTCATGATGCGGGCGTGCCGGTTACAAACTATGGCACACTCATTGCATATCTCAACGGCATTCTCGCCCGTTCAGTTGAACCGTTTAAAAACATACTTTAAAAAAACCGAAGGATAACTTCGGTTTTTTTGTTTGGGGTTTATTTTAGTTTTTTATTGTGATATAATATTTTAAACAATTTGTTAACGAGGTGTTTTATGTCAACTTATAACGTGTTTTTCAGCCCTACTGGTGGAACAAAAAAGGTTGCTGACGTTGTTTGCAACGTTATAAATGAAAATCATAAAAACATAGACCTTAGCAAAAATGTTGATAAAATCGTGCTTGACGAAAATGACGTGTGCGTTGTGTCAGTTCCGTCGTTTGGTGGCAGAGTGCCTGCGCTTGCGACAGAAAATTTAAAAAATATAACTGCAAATGGTGCAAAGGCAATTTTGGTTTGCGTATATGGCAATCGTGTGTGGGACGACACTCTTTCAGAATTGCAGGACGTAGCAGAAAGCA
Organism: Clostridia bacterium; assembly: GCA_017505015.1. Classification (GTDB taxonomy): domain Bacteria; phylum Bacillota; class Clostridia; order Christensenellales; family CAG-314; genus Heteroclostridium. The sequence continues at coordinate 982 of JAFVQA010000102.1, read as the reverse complement.
TTGGCTTTGTTGTGGTTGGCGGTGTGGTTGCCGTGGCAGAACACTCTATATTCCGTCAGTTTGCAACAGGCAGACCTGACAATCAAGACGTTGACGAACTGAAACAGTTTGCACAGCAAATAAAACAAAAACTTGATGCTGGCAATTTTGAAAAAATTGTTTTGCCGGGCAGTCACGGTGAATATAAAGTTTACAACGGCAGCTCGTTTAAACCAACTGCAAATGAAGAATGTGTAGAATGTGGCATCTGTGCAGATAATTGCCCTGTCAATGCAATTTCTTGTGACAACGTTAAGGAATGCGACGTGACAAAATGCATCAGTTGCATGCGTTGCATAATCGTTTGCCCGGTAAAAGCAAGAGGGCTTGACGAGGCTGTTGTAAACACCGTTGCGCAAAAAATGGCACCTGCTTTTGAAGGAAGAAAGAAAAATTATCTGTTTTTATAATATTTAAAAGTTGCAACCTTTGGTTGCAACTTTTTTTGTTGAACATAAAAACAGGGTTTTGTACAATAAGATTGTTAAAAAAATGTTGCACTTTTTTGTTCATTTTTTTGGTTGAAAATTTTAACGAAAAGGTATAGAATAATTTGGTTAAGTATTGGGCTTCAATACTATTTTCTAAAATATTTACAAAAGGAGGGTCTCGTTCAATGTCTATTGCAGCTATTGTAGCAATCGTAGTTTTTGTAGTAATGTTTGCACTTGTTATTACAGAAAAAATTGAGAGACACATTGCAACTTTGTTGTGTGGTGCGGCAGCCCTTGTCTTTGTATTCATTCTTGCTATCGATTTGACAGAAGGTATGGACAAAGGCTTGGATGCAGCTTGGAAAACACTCAACGTTTCATCAATATTCACACAAGGTTTCTGGTGATGATCGGAGCCTGCGCGGGAAGCACGGGCGGCGGCTTGAAATGCGCGCGTGCGCTGCTGTTGCTCAAGGGTCTGCGCCGCAATCTGGCGCAGGTGCTGGCGC
>JAFVQA010000018.1 GCA_017505015.1 Clostridia bacterium | reverse complement strand
TATTTTTTACGATAAATTTTTTTGCAAACATATGTGGATGATAAGACATTTTCGACTCTTTAAGTGCTTCTATCCCAAGGTCTTCTTGTCTGTTGACGTATTTACAGTTTGCATAACGTTTTTTTGCAAAAAGATTTGTAAGTGCCTGATAGCAACCACGATATTCTGTATTTGCTTTTTCATACATGCAAACACCAACGTTTGTGTGGCTGACAAAACCAGCAGAAAAACCAACGAGTTCGCCCTCTACCTTCAACACGTCGCAAAACATTTCGAGTTTTTCAAGATTGTCAAGGCAACGAACGAGAGTATCAAGCTCTTTTTCGGCAGTTTCGTCTTCGTGAGTTTCGCCCCATTCTTTTGCAAAATCAAGCACTTGTTGGCTCATTGATGGGTCGTAACTTTCAAAGGTATAATAATATCTGTCTTCAAAACCCTCAACCTGATTGCGTTTTGTGCTGTATTTTTTGCCTGGCAGATTAACGATATCACTTGCTTTATAGATATATTCCGTATCGCCAAAACCAGGAACAATTTGATATTCGTCACCAAGCAAAGGTTTAACAAGCGGAATAAACTCACCTGTAATTTTCACGTTGACAGGCAGATTTTTAGATTTGTAATAGTCGAAAACTTTTTGCATAACTGGTGCAAAATATTCTCTCTTTTTTACAAACGGAATAAAAAACATATTTTGATCACGAAGTTCTTGCTCATAAAAAACAACGAACCCTTCGTCTAAAACACATTTCACTGGGTTTTCGCACGCCCCCCAGCAAAACAGCGATTGAAACATCATTTCACTAGCAATAAGTTCGTCATACAAGTCGCAACTTGTCACAATATCATCAAACAACGCCTTATCTTCAAGTGTTAGTGGTGTAAATTTGTCGTCTGTAATAGCACACATAAAAACCTCGTTTAAAATATTATACAAATTTGCCCAAATAGTATAACACAACTGACAAAGGTTTTCAATATTCTGCGATTAAACGGCATTTACAATTTTGTTTTTATTTGCTATATTATATATATGAAAAACAAATTTAAATATAAATACAGCACTGCTTTTAAAATAATATTGTTTGCATTTTTGTTTGCATGGCTTGCAATTTTTGCAATAAACGTGATGAAAGTTGCAAATTTGTTTATCTTTTATTCGCGTGACACAATTGCAGAAGTAACCTGCATTGTTGCATCACTTTTTGCCTTTGCTGTTTGGTTTTGTTTATTTAACTTAAAATATGTGGTTACAGACAAAATAGCACTTAAATTTGGTTTTATTGACATAATTAAAGGCAAATTTTGCATAAACAAAACGATAAAAATCGTGCAGGCAACAAATCAGGACAAACTTTATATAAACCTTGTTGTTGACGACCAGCCACACATTGCCCTGATAAACGTGCACCCAGACGACTTTGAACCTTTTGTAAATTGTGTGCGAAGCAAAAACCCAAAAGTGCTTTTTGATCAGGCAGAAATTGAAGAAAAAGAAGAATAATAAAAACAGGTTACTCAACAGAGTGACCTGTTTTTTAATCTTTTGCTATATTTTCAAGTGTTTTACCAGTCAAACGATAGACAGTCCATTCATCCATTGGTTTTGCCTGCAAAGATAAATAAAAATCTATGCTCGGCTTGTTCCAGTCTAAACAAGCCCACTCAAGCCTGCCACAGCCACGTTCAAGTGCAATTTGCGCAAGTTTTTTGAGCAATGCTTTGCCATAACCTTTTTTGCGATAATCTGGCTTTACAAACAAATCTTCCAGATATATTCCTGCCCGGCCAAGAAAAGTTGAAAAATTGTAAAAAAACAATGCAAAACCAACTTCTTTGCCATTTTCCATTGCAAAAATTACCTCTGCCTTTTTGTTTTTAAAAATCCATTCTTTCAAAAGCTCTGGCGTTGCCACAACCTTATCAAGCATTTTTTCGTATTCTGCAAGTTCTTTTATAAATTGCAAAATCAAATTTGAATCTTGTTCTTGTGCATATCTAAAAGTTAAACTATTCATATTTACTCCTGATATAATGAAAAAATTTTTGTGGCTTATTAAATTTAATTTTACTTTAACAAAAATACTATGTCAATACGCAAAAAAGGTTACTCAAAACGAGTAACCTTTTTACTGAAATAAAAAAACATCTACCTTGAAAATTCAAAATAGATGCTTTTTAGTGGAGCGGGAGACGAGATTCGAACTCGCGACATTTGCCTTGGCAAGGCAACGCTCTACCACTGAGCCACTCCCGCATTGTTCGCTGGAACAGTTAGTATATTAGCACAGTGTTTTAAATAAATCAAGCGTTTTTTACAAATTTTTCTAAAATTTTTAAATTTTTATTTTTGAACTCTTTTAAGCAAAGAAATGTCGTCTTTATATGGCGGATAACGCAATTTAACGTCTATTGCCAGCGATTTTTTCAACACGCTTTTTTTGTGAGAAAAAGTGTCAAAGCTGTATTTTCCGTGATAACAACCCATGCCACTGTTGCCCACCCCACCAAACGGCATATTGCTTGTTGCAATGTGCATAATGGTGTCGTTAACGCAACCACCACCAAAACTTATTGAGCCAAGCACTTTATTTTGCACTTGTTTGTTTTTTGCAAAAAGATAAAGTGCAAGTGGTTTTGGTTTTGATTTTATAACTGATATAACTTCGTCTAAATCATCAAAAGTGATAATTGGCAAGACAGGGCCAAAAATTTCTTCCTGCATAGCAGGACTATCCCACGTCGCATTTACAAGGGTTGGTTCTATTTTAAGGCTATTTTCGTCAACATTTCCACCAATCAAAACATCATGAAGCATTGCTGAAACTCTGTCAAAATGCTTTTTGTTGACCATTTTTGGATAGCTGTTGTTTGACAATGGGTTTTCGCCATAAAACTCTGTTATATATTTTTTAATTTCGTTAACAAGTATGTCTTTGAGTGATTTGTGAACGTATACGTAATCAGGTGCAATGCACGTCTGACCGCAGTTGATAAGTTTGCCCCAGATGAGCCTTTTTGCAGTAAGTTTTATATCGGCAGATTCATCTATTATGCAAGGGCTTTTTCCACCAAGTTCAAGTGTGACAGGCGTGAGATTTTTTGACGCACAAGCCATAACTGTTTTGCCAACGTTTACGCCACCGGTAAAAAAGATATAATCAAACTTTTGATCAAGCAAACCCGCATTTTCTTCACGTCCACCGAGAATAACTGCCACAAACTTTTTGTCAAACAACTCATTCATCATATCACAAATGAGTTGTGACGTTGCGGGTGAATAGGCAGACGGTTTAAGCACAACACAGTTACCTGCACTTATTGCAGCAACCAAAGGCACGAGCGAAAGCTGAAACGGATAGTTCCATGGTGACATGACGAGCGACACGCCAAAAGGTTCACTGAAAACAAATGATTTTGCTTTGAACGAAGTCAACGGCGTGCGCACCCTTTTTGGTTTTGCCCATTTTTTTATATGTTTTAAGGTATGACTTATTTCACCAAGAACAATGCCAATTTCGGTAGCATAAGCCTCGAAAGCACTTTTGTTGAGATCTTGTTTTAGTGCAAGTGAAATTTCATCTGTGTGTGATTTTGTCCAGTTGTATATTTTTTTTAAAGCATCAACACGAAACTCAATGCTTTTGGTTGCGTTTGTGTTGAAAAAATCACGTTGGTTTTTGATAAGTTGCGAATAGTCTTTCATATTATCTTATAAAGTTTGTCCACTCTTTTTCCTGATATTCAGGCTTGTCAATTCCTGCCTGTTTGCCTGCGTTTATACATTTAATGAGCCACGCCATATTTTGAGCCAACGTGCGCATTGTGTGCAGACCCTCAGCATCTTGCAAAACGTCTTCTGCTTCGCTTCCATGAACCATATTCCAATATGAAGAAGAAACAACAGGCATATTGTTTATTGTAAAGTATTTGTTAATTCTGTCTAACGATGCGCTTGCACCTGCACGACGGCAAGAAACAACTGCGCAACCAGGTTTGCATTGCATTTTTGAACCAGCAGAGAAAAACAATCTGTCTAAAAATGCAGTGAGTCTTGATGCCGGAGCAGCATAATAAACCGGTGCACCAAAAACAAAACCGTCGTATTGATCAAGTTTTTGTGCAACTTCGTTAACAACGTCATTTATAACGCAACAATTGTTGTCACTGCAATATCCACATGCCATACAATCGTTTATAGCATCTGCACCAAGATATAAAATTTCGCTTTGAACCCCGTCTTTTTCGAGTTGAACTGCAATTTCATTAAGTGCAGTATAAGTGCAACCATTTTTGTTTGGACTGCCATTTACAAGCAAAACTTTCATAAGCCACCTCACTTTGTTTTATATAAAAATAATAATGGCATGAAAATTGCTTGTCAATATGCAAAACAAAAAAACACCTGAAAATCAGGTGTTTTAAATTTGTTATTTTGTCACTTCTTCAAGCAACTTGTTAAGAAGGTTGTGAAGTGTTTTTAATTCACAACAGTTAAGGTTTGACCATTGTGGCAATTTTTTATAAATTTCATCTGCCTTGTCTTTTAAGCTTTCTCCCTTTTTTGTAATTTTAATTTCCAAAACACGTTCGTCAACAGATGAACGAGTGCGTTTAACAAAACCTTTTGATTCAAGATTTTTAAGCATTGGAGTAAGCGTGCCAGAGTCAAGAAAAAGTTTTTTGCCAAGGTCTTTAAGACTGCAGGCTTTTTCTTCCATCAATACGAGCATGGCAATATATTGAGTATAAGTCAAACCAATTTCATCCAAAAAAGGCCTGTATTGTTTGATTACCTCTTTTGAGCATGCATAAAGTGGAAAAGCGATTTGATTTTGCATTTTTAAAATTTCATTCAATTCCATATCCATCCACCCCTGTGCAACAAAATGTTGCTTTTTTATAACTACTTAAATGATACAAACTGTTACTATTTATATTATTAAAGTATTTATATATAAACTGTACAGCCAACACATCATTTTTGCAACAAAATATCTGTATATTTCAGGAAAAATTTGCTCATTTTTGCAGTTTTTTGCTATTTTTTTGAATTATTTGTTAATTAATTAACAATAAAAATGTTTTTTTATTAAAAATTTGGTTTTTTATAATAACATTTTACGCAATTAAAAAGAATGTCAAAAATTAATTGAATCAAGTAAAATTTTATAAAAAATATCGACTTTGTTAAAAAAACTAATATTTTATAAAAAGTTTTTAATATTCAAATAATTTATATTATTCAAAATTTATGCATGTCATATACAAAATAAAAATATTTTTAGCAATTTGATAATGACACACCCCTTTTGAAAGATTTTTTTATTGACAGAAAAATAAAACTGATTAAAAATATAAGTATTAATAGAAATTCGATCAAAAAATACAGAATGATTTTTATACCAGGGAGAGCTCATATGACTAAATCAGAAGATAGAAAGCTTTTATGCAGAGTCTTTATATTGTATATCATCATTTTGCTGTTTGTAATTATGTTTCGATGTGGAATTGAAGAATTTATAGGAAAATACAATGGAATCGTGTTGCAACCGTTTTCAGATAAATATAATTATACTTCAAAACTTGCAAGAAACCTATGTTATATTGGCAATATAGTCT
>JAFVQA010000101.1 GCA_017505015.1 Clostridia bacterium | reverse complement strand
TTTTTATAATTTGATATTTAACTTTTATTTTATTGACATATCAATTTGTTTGTGTTTTAATTAGTTTGTTAATTTTATGGTATAAGGGGATTTTATGCTTAAACTTGTAAATATCAACAAGGTTTATACAGTTGGTGATATGAGGGTAGAAGCACTCAAAAACGTTTCGTTGGAATTCAGAAAAAACGAAATGGTTTCTATTCTTGGTCCATCTGGTTGTGGTAAAACCACTATGCTCAATATTATCGGTGGTCTTGATAAATATACGTCTGGCGATTTGATAATAAATGGGGTTTCTACTAAAGAATATCGTGAGTGCGACTGGGATGCATACAGAAATGCATCTATAGGTTTTGTTTTTCAAAGTTACAACCTTATTTCGCATCAAACTGTTTTAGAAAACGTAGAACTGGCTTTGACTTTGAGTGGTGTGAGTCAGTCAGAAAGAAGACAAAGAGCAGTTAAAGCGTTGGAAGAAGTTGGTCTTGGAGATCAGCTCAAGAAAAAACCAAATCAACTTTCTGGTGGTCAAATGCAACGAGTTGCAATCGCCAGAGCACTTATAAACAACCCTGATATTGTGCTTGCCGATGAACCGACTGGTGCATTAGACAGTGTAACGAGTGTTCAGATAATGGATTTGCTCAAAGAAGTTGCAAAAACCCGACTTGTTATTCTTGTTACGCACAATGGCGAACTTGCGCAACAATATTCTGACAGAATTATAAAGTTGCTTGACGGCAGAATTGTGTCAGACACGAACCCTGTGAAGCCAGAGGGTGAACAAAAAACAACAAAACAACGCCCTAAAAAGACTGCAATGTCTTTTGTGTCTGCATTTAAGTTGTCTATACGAAATCTTTTTACTAAAAAGATGCGTACTTTTATAACTTCGTTTGCAGGAAGTATTGGTATTATTGGTGTGGCATTGATTTTAGCTTTGTCGTCAGGTTTCAGCGGATATATTGACCGCATGCAAGAAGATACAATGTCAAGTTATCCTTTGACGATAGCTTCTGCTTCGGTTGATGTGACGAGCATGATGTCGTTGATGGAGTTGCCGGGTCTCAGTAAATATCCAACAGCGCAAGAAGTTTATATAAACAAAATCACAGAAAAAATTCAGTCAACTATAACAAACAACGAAATTACAGATGAATACGTTCAGAATGCAATAGAAACCATTGATAAAGACTTGGTGACTGACATCGTTTATAATACTGGTGCAGCAATAAATCTTTATAAAAAAGCATCCGTTGATGGTAGTGGCAACGTAGAAATGAAGTCAATTGAAATGAACGGAATGATGGGAATGGGCGGTTGGAAGCGTATTATCAATAACCCGGATCTCATCAACAGTCAATATGACGTTTTAAAGGGTAAATTGCCAGGGGCTAAAAATGAACTTGTTTTGGTTGTTGATGACTATAACCAACTTTTAGATATTTCTGTTATGGGTGCACTTGGTATTGATGCAGAAGATATAAAAGATAAAGACAAACTTACTTTTGATGAGATTTTTGCACTTGAATATAAACTTGTTTTGAATGACGAATTGTATAATCAACGTTCAAACGGTACTTTTTATAAAAATACGTTGCTTACCGAGCAAGAATATAACGATTCGCTCACGATGAAAATAGTTGGTATAGTTCGTCTTAAAGAGGAAGCAACTGGTGGCTCATTGTCAGGAACAATTGGTTATCATGGCGATTTGATGCAGTATATTCTTGAACAAGAAGCAAATTCTGCCGTTGTAGAGTGGCAAAAAGCAAATCCTGACGTTCGTTTTACAGATGGTGCAAGTTATTTTGCGTTGGCTAAACAAAACAGCCCGTTTAAAGATGTGCCTGATTTTATGCTTAATGCCGAAATGACAGAATATATCAAAGGTGAAGCGGAAAAGTTGAAAAACGATAGGCTTGCTAATCTTGGTGGAAGAACAACTCCAATTCAAATAGATATTTATCCTAAAGATTTTGAAACAAAAGAGTTGATAAAAGATCACCTTGATGCATATAACGACAAACTTGAACAGCAAGATAAAGCACTGGTTGCATATTCTGATATGATGGGCTTTATGTTTGATGCACTTGGTGTAATGGTTGATGCAGTGTCTTACGTTTTGATTGCGTTTACTTCAATTTCGCTGGTCGTTTCATCAATTATGATTGGTGTAATAACTTATACTTCTGTTTTGGAAAGAACTAAAGAAATTGGTATATTAAAAGCACTTGGTGCAAGAAAAAAAGATATTTCGCGAGTGTTTAATGCAGAAACTATAAGCATTGGTTTTGCTGCGGGGTTGATAGGTGTGTTATTTACGTGGATTATTGCAATACCTATAAACAGTTTGTTATACAGTCTCACTACAATTCCAAACCTTATGTATCTCGGCGTTGTTCCTGCAATTATTTTGGTTGGTATAAGCGTGTTGCTCACATTTGTTGCGGGTCTTGTTCCGTCAAGAGTGGCAGCAAAAAAAGATGCAGTTATTGCATTGCGAACTGAATAGAGCAGAGTTAATTTATGATTGCCACGACAAATCGTCGTGGCAATTTTTTTGTTTAATTTAAAAAAATATCTTAAAAGCATTAAAACTGATGTATTATTATAGACATAATAAATAAAAAAATCATAATTTTGACATTTTTTTGGATAATTTAGGG
>JAFVQA010000100.1 GCA_017505015.1 Clostridia bacterium | reverse complement strand
GTCAGTTTTCTTTTCGTTAGCCATAGTTCACCTCATTTGTGCATATCATAATTTTTATATTATTATTTTAGATAAATAAGCCTTTCAAGTCAATACCCAAAAATAAAATAGCGTTTAGTTTTTTGCAAATTTGTCAACAAAAATTGTATTGACAAATCAAGCAAAAGCATATATACTTTATCTAACCAATTGGGGGAGTAATTCCGCAATATTTGCGAAATATATCGTCAACTCAGCTTAACGGCTCGGTATATTTTTAAAGAATGAGACTCATGCGAAAGATTTTTTTTCGTGTGGGTTTTTTTGTTATAAAAATTCATACAATTTTGTATAAGGAGGGATAAGGGTTTAATGAAACCGTATCTTACAGAGTCGTCAGAAGTCTGCAAACAGTTGTTTACAGGCGAAAACGGTCTTAGCGAAAAAGAAATTGCTGACAGACGCGAATTGTCTGGCGAAAATAAACTTAAAGAACAAAAAAAGACGCCGCTTATACTCAAGTTTTTAAAAGAACTTTCAAACCCAATGATAATCGTGTTGCTTGTTGCAGCGCTTGTCAGTGGCATCACAGCGTGGTATTCTAACGAGTCTTTTACCGATTCGTTCATAATTTTGTTTGTGGTTGTGCTTAATGCAGTGCTTGGCGTTTTTCAGGAGAGCAAGGCAGAAAAAGCAATAGAGGCATTGAAAGAAATGACCGCTGCAACAAGCAAAGTTATTCGCGATGGCAAACTTGTCGTTATAAAATCAAGCGAACTTGTTGTTGGCGATGTTATCGTGCTTGAGGCTGGCGATTCTGTGCCTGCAGACGCACGTCTTATCGAGTGCCATAGTTTAAAGGTAGAAGAATCTGCTCTTACGGGTGAATCTGTTCCAACCGAAAAAGACGAGGCTGTTTTGGCGGGTGAAGTTGGTCTTGGCGACAGAAAAAATATGGTATACATGGGCACAACGGCAGTATACGGCAGGGCGAAAGCAGTTGTTACGGCAGTTGGCATGTTTACAGAAATGGGCAAAATTGCAGACAAACTTTTGCAAACAAAAGAGGGCAAAACACCTTTGCAAAAAAAGCTTGGCTCACTCAGCAAAATTCTCAGCGTGGTGGTGCTTGGCATTTGTGCAGTGGTGTTTGCAGTTGACGTGTTGCGTGTTGTTCCAAACGTAACGATAGACAGCTTGCTCAGCACATTTATGATTGCAGTTTCTTTGGCTGTTGCAGCCATTCCAGAAGGTCTTGCAACAGTTGTTACAATAGTGTTGTCAATCGGCACAACAACAATGTCAAAAAAGAAAGCAGTTATACGCAAACTCACCGCAGTCGAAACTTTGGGTTGCACTCAGATTATATGCAGTGACAAAACAGGCACGCTCACACAAAACAAAATGACTGTTGTAGACTGTGTTGGCAACAAAACTCTCGTTGCAACAGGCATGGCACTTTGCAGTGATGCTATCCTTGGCGAAAACGGTGCAGAGGGCGAACCAACAGAATGTGCCCTTGTAAACTTTGCAAACGAACAACAGTTGCCAAAACAGCAGCTGGAAAAAGCAAGCCCACGTGTGGGCGAACTTCCTTTTGATTCGTTACGCAAAATGATGTCTACTTTGCACCAAAACGAAAACGAATATATTCAATATACAAAGGGCGCGTTAGATGAAGTTCTTTCTCGTTGTGACAGCATTCTTGTCGATGGGGTTGAAAAACCAATTTCAAAACAAGATATCGAAAAGATAATGGCAGTTAACAAACAAATGGCTTCAAAAGCGCTCCGTGTGCTTGCACTTGCACAAAAAACTTACAGCAAAAAACCGGCATTTGACAATTTTGACGAGGTAGAAAACAAACTTACTTACGTTGGTCTGGTTGGTATGATCGACCCTGTAAGGCCAGAAGTTAAAGTTGCCATAAGCGAATGTCGCACGGCAGGTATACGCCCTGTTATGATAACAGGCGACCACCGTGACACAGCAATGGCAATTGGCAAAGAACTTGGCATTCTCACTGACGAAAGTCAGGCAATAACAGGTGCCGATCTCGAACAAATGAGCGATGAAGAGCTTGTTGCAAACGTTCAGAATTACAGCGTGTATGCACGTGTTCAGCCAGAACATAAAGTACGCATTGTCAGTGCATGGAAAGCAAATAACAAAATAACGGCAATGACAGGCGACGGCGTAAACGACGCTCCGTCAATAAAAAGTGCAGATATAGGCGTAGGTATGGGCATTACCGGCACAGACGTAACAAAAAACGTTGCCGACATGGTGCTTGCAGACGACAACTTTGCAACAATTGTAACAGCCGTTAAAGAAGGCAGAAAAATTTATGACAACATTCGCAAAGCAATTCAGTTTTTGTTGTCATCAAACTTTGCAGAAGTGTTTGCAATTTTCATTGCAACACTCATTGGTTTTCAAATTCTTGGCCCTGCACACTTGTTGTGGAT
>JAFVQA010000099.1 GCA_017505015.1 Clostridia bacterium | reverse complement strand
GCCAAGCAAGTTTTTGATAACGATTGTTTCTGCAACACAGGGCATACCTTTTACACCACTTATAGAAATGATTGTTGTCATTTTGCTGTTTGACATTTTGCGTGAGGCAAACTCACGCATGCCACAAATTGCAGGTTTGTCATTGAGTATAGTGGGTGCAATTATTCTTGGCGATGCCGCAGTTAAGGCAGGGTTGCTCAGTGCTCCTGCCGTTATGATAGGCGCAATGTCAGGCATTGGTCTGTATACCATGCCGGACAACACAATGTTGTTTATGTTGTTGAGAATAGGTTTTGCTCTGCTTGGTGGATATATTGGTATTTTGGGCATTTTGCTTGGTGCAATGTTTGTGGTCAGCTATCTTGTTTCGCTTGACCAGTTTGGCACGCCTTATCTTGCACCTATTGCACCGTCAATAACAAACGACAAAATGGATGCTCTCTATAAAAAACCTTTGCCTGACTTGCAAAAAAGAGAAACTTCGGCAATGAGCATAAGGGGGAAAGACTAATGAACAACAGCATTAAACAAACTCAAATTATTCTGCTGGTCATAATAGTTGTGTCTGGCGGAAAGTTTTTGTCGTTGCCTGGACTTATGGCAAAACTTGCAGGTCGTGACAGTTGGGTGAGCATGGCAATTATGTTTGCACTCGACCTTGTCAGCCTTGCCTTTATTTTGTGGGCTGTATATTTAAACAAAGGCAAAAGTTTTGACGAAATTCTTAGTGACACACTTACGCCTTTTGGGGCAAAACTTTTGTTTTTGCTTTATGCCTTGTTTTTTATATTGCGTGTTATGGGTGGATTACTTGACACGCAGGAACTCATTTCGTCAACACTTAGCGTAGTTACAAACTGGGTGTCTTTCGTTGTTCCAATTTTGCTTGTTATAGGGTTTAACGTGGTGCGTGGTGCAAGAAATATTGGCAGGGTTTCGCAAATATTTTTTGGTTTTATCTTTGCGTCCATAATAATGATTTTGTTGCTGTCATTAAAAAACACCGATTTTTCTAATTTGCAACCAACCTTTGCAAATGGTTTTGACAAAGTTGCAAAAAGTGCTTTTGACGTGAGTTTTTGGTTTGGCGATTGTGTTTTTGTTTTGTTTATGTTTGGCAAAATTAAAAAAACAGGGAACTTTTCCGTCAAAGTTTCACTCGCTTTTTTAGTGGGAGCATGCACTACTATTTTAATGGACGTTATTTTTTTGTGTTTGTTTGGCAATCTGGCAGAATTCAGTTCAAGTGCGCTGGCAAAAGTGTCTGGCTTTAACCTTACAGGCTCGGTATACGGCAGGATAGACTGGATTTTTGTTATGATATGGGCAAGTTCTATCATCATTAAATGCACTTTGTTTTTGTGGTGTTCAACAATGGCCTTGTCATACGTTTTTGGTGTAAAAAGCAAAAAAGGCTATTCCGTGTTGTTTGGGGTCACAGGCATTGCCTTTGTGGTGTTGCCACTGATTTTGCCAATAAAGGGGATAATAGCAAACTTTTTTTGCCTTGGTGCAGGAAAATATATTACCGTTTTCGTTCAATACGCAATTCCTTTTGCAATGCCACTTATGACCTTTTTGTCAAATAAAAAAACAACAAAGGACAAACGAGGTGAAGATTATGCATAAAACGCGAAGTTTAAAAAATCCAGTCAAAAAATATGCAAAAATATTTTTGCTGGTTGTCGTGGCATTTTTTGTGGCGTGGGTGGCATCAAGCTATACAAAAAGTGAAATTGCAGACAGAGCAATTGTGCTTGGTCTTGGCATAGATATGCTGCAAGACGATTTTGTGGTTACGGCAGAGGTTGTTTCACCAAACGAAGGTGGTGACAGTGGTGCGTCTGGTGCAACAAGCAAACTGCTCACGGGGGTGGGCAAAACTTTGCCACTTGCAATTCAGGATATTTTTCAAACGAGTGGCAAAAACCCTTCACTTGGTCAAACGGGCATTGTATTGCTTGGCGAAAGTATGAACGGACAGGAACTTAAGCATATTTTGAGTTATTTTATTTTGTCAGATGCGTTTAAAGACGGTGTTACTCTTGCTACCTGCAAGGGCAGTGCAAAAAAAATTTTCGAGTCGACTTCGCCGGTAGACAGCATGGTGTCTTTCGCTTTGCAAACGATAATTCAAAAATCAGGCAAAAAAACAAACAGCACAAGCAACGTGTTGCAAAATTTTGTAGAAAATCAAACAAGGCACAGCAAAACTTCTTTTCTCAGTCAGGTTTCGTTTGTAAACGATGGCAATGACAAAGTCAACAAAGATCAAAGCAGTCAAAAAAAGACGGGTGTATACGACTGTTCAAAAATAGCAGTTTTTAAAGACGGGTATTATCACGACGTTCTTGACCGTGACGAAACAAGGGGATTTGTTATGCTCAACACGAGCAAAACGTATGATAGTTTTGTTGTGGAAAACGCACAGTCTGTAATTGGAACAAAAGACAGGGTGTCGGTTGGCATAGTGTCAAAAAAGGTTAAACCAAAGGTAGAGTTTGACGGTGAAAATATAATTGCAAGTTATGACCTTGACATGAAAATTCGCCGTATGCGCACAGACGTTACCGGCAACGTGATGGATTTTTTGCCAGAACTGCCAAGTCTTATTGACGAGCAAATTTCAAACAGCGTTAAAGAGCAGACCCAGACCCTCGTGCAAAAAGCTTTTGAAAAAAGCAAAAAAACAAACTGTGACTTTTTTGGTGTGGCAAATACAATGTATAAAAAATATGGCAAAAAGTGGGATGATTTTCAAAAACAAAATCCGGATTATCTTGACAAGGTGACCTTTAAAATATCCATACAGGTGCACGATTAAAAATTGATTGTTGCACATATTAAAACAAAGTGTTATAATAACCTTGTATGGAAGCAATAAAAAAGACAAAAAAACGTAGACCGTTTACACCAACGGTAAAAATTGCGGTAGGATATCTCATTCTCATTGCGGTGGGCGCAGCAATTTTGCTGTTGCCTTTTGCCACGTGGGAAAACAAATCCATAGGGTTTACTACTGCATTGTTCACTTCTACAAGTGCAGTTTGTGTAACAGGGCTTACCGTGGTGGATACTTTCACAACTTTCAGCTGGTTTGGTCAGGCAGTTATTTTTTTGCTTATACAAATGGGTGGCCTTGGTTTTATGACGATGGCTGCAATTATTTTGTTGTTGCTTGGCAAAAAACTTTCGCTAAAAGACAAGTTTTCTATTGCAGAAAGTTTAAATACGAACGATCTTTCGCAAATAGCAAGGTTTGTAAAAACAGTTGGCATTACTGCACTTGTTATAGAGTTGCTTGGTGCAATTGCAGTTTTTCCCGTGTTCAACTCTCTTGAGGGTGGAACTGGGCTTGCCGTTTGGCGAAGTGTTTTTCACAGTGTTGCAGCTTTTTGCAATGCAGGGTTTGACCTTATGGGTGGCACGGGTATGACTCCGTTTTTAACAAACCCATTGTTTAATATTGTTACGATAACACTCATTTTTTGTGGTGGCATGGGCTGTGCAACTATAATGAACGTGCGTAGCAGAGTGCTTAAAAAAGAAAGAATAACGTTCAATACAAAAGTTATTGTTGGTTCAAGCATTATTGCTCTGGTTGTTGGTGCAGGGTATATTTTTGTTGCAGAGTTTAACAATCCTGCTACAATGGCAGACCTTACTGTTGGTCAAAAAATAATGGCGTCTTTCTTTCAGTCAATGACGTCAAGGTCGGCAGGTTTCAACACGATTGACCAAGGCGCTTTGTCAACCGGCACCTATTTAATGACAACCTTGCTCATGGTGGTGGGTGTTGCTCCGGCGTCAACTGGTGGTGGCATAAAACTTGCAACGCTGGTCGTGTTGCTTGCATCAATGAAAGCATGTGTAAGTGGTGGTGGCGATTATTCTCTTGGAAAGCGAAGCATTTCGGTGCGTACTTTTAACAAAGCAATTTGCATTCTTGTTTTTTACATTATTGCTTTATGCGCAAGCCTTTTGCTTTTGAGCATAAGCGATGGCGAATTTGGTTTGCATGCCCTTACTTTTGAGTGCGTTTCAGCCTTGTCAAACGTTGGCGTAACAACGGGCATAACTTCAAGTGTGTCTGTTTTTGGCAGATTTGTTCTTATTTGTTTAATGTATCTTGGCAGGGCTGGTTTCTTGTGTGTTGTATACAGCCTTGCAAATTCAAGCAAACCAAACATTAAATATCCAGACAGCAAACTTATCATTGGTTAAGGAGATAAATTTATGAAAACAATCCCTAATGCAAAACAATTTGCCGTTTTAGGCCTTGGCCGTTTTGGCAGCACGGTTGCACAAAGACTTTATTCGTTGGGCAAAGAGGTTTTGGCAGTAGACATTGACGAACAACGTGTTGCAGACATTGCCGACCACGTTACTCACTCAATGGTGGGCGACTGCCTTGACGAACCAACGTTAAAACAAATTGACATTTCGTCTTTCGAGGTGGTAGTCGTTGCCATTGCACACGATATGGAAGCAAGCATTCTTGCAACTTTGTTGTGCAAAGAAATGGGTGTTAAATATATCATTGCAAAAGCACAAAGCATGCAACACAGCAAGGTTTTAGAAAAAATCGGTGCAGATATGGTTGTTTTTCCAGAGTTGGAAACAGGCCACAAACTTGGCACTTTGCTTGCTTCGCCTACTATGGTCGAAATTGCAGAACTTGCGCCAAACTTTAAAATTATTGAGATAGAAGCACCAGAAGAATGGCAGAACAAATCTCTTATCGAACTTAAAATCCGCAACAAATACAGCCTCACAGTTTTGCTGGTAAACCGCGACCAAAAAGTTATTTCAACACCATCGGGCGAATTTGTTTTGCAGGGTGGCGACAAAGTGGTTTTGTGTGGCGAAGATAAAGACCTTCGCAAATTTTCTAAAATTATTTAATTACATAATAAAAAACAGTTGCCAAAACTTTTTGCTTTTGCTAAAATGTTATGGCAATTTTTATTGCTCAAAATATCCCTTGCTCATCTTTCGGGTGGGCCAGAATGACCAAAAGGAGGTAAATCACATGAACAAGTATGAAATTCTTTTCATCCTCGACAATGCCGCAGCAGACGAAGCTAAAGATGCTATGATCGCAAAAATGTCAGATCTCATCACTTCTAACGGTGGTAGCGTTGAAAAAGTTGACAAATGGGGTGCTAAAAAACTTGCATATCCAATCAACTACAAAACAGAAGGTTTTTACGTTTTGATGAACTACGAATGTGCACCAGAACTTATTTCTGAAATGGAAAGACAACTTCGTATCAACGATATGGTAATGCGTCACATGGTTATTAAAAAATAAGGTGGCACTATGAACAAAGCTATATTGATAGGAAGACTCACTGCAGATCCAGAACTGCAAACAACAAGCTCTGGCGTAGACGTTTGTCGTTTTTCGCTTGCAATCAACAGACCTTTCAAAAGTCAAAGTGGCGAAACACAGGCAGACTTTTTAAACATCGTGGTTTGGCGTGCAGCCGCACAAAACTGCTACAAATATCTTAAAAAAGGCAGTCAATGTGCAGTTGTTGGCAGCATTCAAACTCGCAGCTACGAAGATAACAACGGCGTTAAAAGATACGTTACAGAAATCGTGGCAGAAAACGTAGAGTTTTTGGGCAGAGCAAATTCATCATCTAACGACGATGAATACAGTGCACCTGTTTCACAACCAAAAACTTCAAAACCAGCAATCGACAAACTCGAACCAATCGAAGACGACGAATTGCCATTTTAATTTTTAAAGGAGAGTAATACAATGAGTGAAGAAAGAGTTGTAAAACGTAATATCAAAAGACCTTCACGCAAAAAGGTTTGCAATTTCTGTGTAGACAAAGTTACAGAAATCGATTACAAAGATACAAACAAACTTAAAAAATATATCACAGAAAAAGGTAAAATTGTTCCACGTCGCATGAGCGGTGTGTGCGCAAAACACCAACGTGAACTTGCAGTTGCTATCAAACGTGCAAGATACATGGCACTCCTCCCATACGTAGGAGAATAATTAAAAACAAAAAGCATCTCAAACGAGATGCTTTTTTTATTTTTATAAAAATAAAACATTTGTTTATTTTTTGTGTTTTACTGCTTTTCAAATCGTTGACACATCAAACAAAAACCTATATAATTTGTGTACTTAAATATATATTATATTTAAACCATCAAGAGTGCACGAGGGACGGACCCGACGAAGGCACAGCAACCGTTCGTTAAACAACGAAAATGGTGCTAATTTCCGCAAGAAGTCTTGAGAGATGGGATAGCAACAAAAACAGACGTTTCGTTATCCTGCCTGCAAGCAGGATTTTTTTATTATAACGGAGGAAAAATTTATTATGGCTGAAAAAATCAGACTTTTCACTTCAGAAAGCGTTACAGAAGGTCACCCTGACAAAATGTGCGACCAGATCAGCGATGCTATTCTGGATGCTATCATTGCAAAAGACCCAACAGCCCGTGTTGCGTGCGAAACAACAGTTTGCACAGGCATGGTTATGGTTATGGGTGAAATTTCTACAAAATGCTATGTAGACATTCCGTCAATCGTTCGCGAAACTGTTCGTGAAATTGGTTATACTCGTGCAAAATTCGGTTTTGATGCCGACACTTGTGCAGTGCTCACTTCTATCAACGAGCAATCTGCCGATATTGCTTTGGGTGTAGACAACAGCAGTGAATATAAAGCAGACGATACTGATGCAGAAGATAAAATCGGTGCAGGCGACCAGGGTATGATGTTTGGTTTTGCATGCAACGAAACAGAAGAACTCATGCCATTGCCAATTATGCTTGCTCACAAACTTACTAAAAAGTTGGCAGACGTTCGCAAAGCAGGTGAAATCGACTATCTCTTGCCAGATGGCAAAAGTCAGGTTACAGTGGAGTATCACGATGGCAAACCTGTTCGTATTGACACAGTTGTTGTTTCAACTCAACACAATGCAAACATAACAACAGGCAAACTTCGTGACGACGTAAAAGCAAAGGTAATTTTGCCAACACTTCCAGCTGAATTTGTAGACGAAAACACAAAATTCTTTATCAACCCAACAGGCAGGTTTGAAATTGGTGGCCCTCACGGTGACAGTGGTCTTACAGGTCGCAAAATCATCGTAGATACATACGGTGGCTATTGCCCACATGGTGGCGGTGCATTCAGTGGCAAAGATCCTACAAAAGTAGACAGAAGTGCCGCTTATATGACACGTTATATATGCAAAAATATCGTTGCGGCAGGTCTTGCAGACAAAATAGAAATGGAAGTTAGCTATGCTATCGGCGTGGCAAAACCTGTTTCTATTTGCGTTGATACTTTTGGCACAGGCAAAATCAGCAATAACGATATGGAAAAACTCATTGCCGAAACTTTCGATATGCGTCCTAAAGCAATCATCGACAAACTTGGTTTGCAAAACCCAATTTATCGTCAGACTGCTGCATATGGTCACTTTGGTAGACAAGGTTTCCCATGGGAAAAAACAGACATGGTCGAAGCCCTTTTGGCAAACGCTCAAAAATATACAAAATAAAAAACGTTTAGCAAAAAAACCAAACAAATGGTTTTTGTAAAAAGGTTTAATGAAAATAAAAGGAACGGTTTCAGAAGTTGTTTTTTGCAATGCAGAAAACGGATATACTGTGGTTAATTTGGAGGTCGACGGTCGTGAAATTACGGCTGTCGGCATTTTGCCTGTTTTGGTGTGTGGCGAGGTTTTGTCGCTCGAAGGCAAATATACAACTCACTCAAAATTTGGCACTCAGTTTGAAATCGAGTCTTATCGTTTTGACACGCCAGATTCGCTCGACGGCATTGTAAAATATCTTGCAAGTGGCCTTATTAAAGGCGTGGGCGAAAAAACGGCAGAAAAAATCGTTAAACATTTTGGCAAAGATACTTTAAACGTTATCGAAAAAGATCCCGACAAACTTGCAGAAATAAAAGGGATTTCAAAAACAAAAGCATTAGACATTTACAATGGCTATTGCGAACTCAAAAAAATGCAAAGGCAAATTATGTTTTTGCAAAGTTATGGCATAACGGTTAACCTTGCCATAAAAATTTACAACGTATACAAAGAACATACAGAAGAAATCGTAACAAACAACCCATACAAACTGATAGACGATATCGATGGTGTGGGCTTTGCTACGGCAGACCGTGTTGCAAACAGTCTGGGCATATCTCGTGACAGCGTTTTTCGCATGAGAGCAGGTGTGGTATATACCCTTAAAGAAAGTGGCGAAAAACAAGGCAACACCTTTTTGCATATCGACGACCTCAAACAAAAGGTCACTTCATTACTGTGTATTGACAATGAAATTTTAGAAAAAAATTTTGACGAAGTTTTGTCTGCACTTCAGCTTGATATGCACGTAAGTTTGCTTTTTATATCAGGCAAACAGGTGGTTGCGCTTACAAAATATCTCAACATAGAAAAATCGGTTGCTTCACGCCTTGTAAAACTTAAAAACGAAGTTTACAAAATGGAGCAGGATTTTGACAAACTTGTTGATAGTTTTGAAAAGGGCAACAAACTCAAATTTCACGAAAGCCAGCGCAACGCTATTATAAATGCGTCTAAAAGTGGTGTAACCGTTATAACGGGTGGTCCTGGCACTGGCAAAACAACAATAGTAAAATGCATTTGTCAGCTTTTCAGACTGCACGGCATGAAAGTTGCGCTTGCCGCACCAACAGGTCGTGCAAGCAAACGTCTTGCAGAGGCAACTGGTCAACCTGCAAAAACAATTCATAGGTTGCTTGGTTGCGAGTTTGCGGGGGGCAAAGTGCATTTTGCCTATAACGAATATAATCCGCTTGATGCTGACGTACTTATCGTTGACGAAACCTCTATGGTTGACTGCATTGTTTTCAACAGTTTGCTAAAAGCCTTGCCAAAAGGTTGCAGACTCGTGCTTGTTGGCGACAAAGACCAGTTGCCGTCAGTTGGTGCAGGCAACGTGCTTGGAGACGTTATTGCAAGTGGTTTGTTTGAAATAAACTATCTTACTTATATCTACCGTCAGGCAAGCGATAGCCTTATCGTTTCAAACGCTCACCTTATCAATCAGGGCAAAATGCCTGTGTTCAACAACAAAAGTCAGGACTTTTTTCATTTGCCAACTTGTGACACGCAAGAAACTGCAAATCACGTTGTGTCACTTGTTACAACAAGGTTGCCCGGGTATACCAAAACGGATATGCGTGAAATTCAGGTTTTGTCGCCAATGAAAATAGGCCCTGCCGGTGTAGAAAACCTCAACAGACTTTTGCAGCAACAAATAAATCCATATCAAAAGGGAAAAAATCAGCTTAACGTGGGCAACACAATCTTTCGCGAGGGCGACAAGGTTATGCAAACTCAAAACGACTATGAAATAGAGTGGATGCGAAAGGTTGACGGTGCCATTGAGTTTGGTCAGGGTGTGTTTAACGGTGATATAGGTTATATCACAAAGGTAAACGTGCTCGAAGGTTTTTTAGAGGTTACTTTTGACGACGGAAGGGTTACGGAATATAACCGAAGCGATATGTCAAGCCTTATGCTTGCATATGCTATAACCGTGCACAAAAGTCAGGGTTGCGAGTTTGACGTGGTGGTTATTCCGCTTTATGGTGGTGCACCAACCATAATAAACAAAAACCTGCTTTATACGGCAGTTACACGTGCAAAAAAATACGTGGTGCTGGTTGGCTCTAAAAAATATATTTCAGTTATGATTCACAACAACTTTATAATTTCACGCAACACAATGCTAAAACACTTTTTGTCAAGAGAACAGGCAAAATACGACAGCTTGTATGGAGATTTGCAATGAAGTTGTTAAAATCGATATTAAATTTTTTCAACCCGCAAGAAATAAAGTGTGTCGTTTGCGGTGTTGACGTTGAAAAACACGAACACGGCATTTGTTCAAAATGCAAAAAACAGTTGCCATTTAACGATCACGTTTGTTTAAAGTGTGGCGTGGATATTCGCACAATGAACGATTTTTGCGATATGTGTGGCAAAAATCAACTTGTTTTCGACGAGGCAAGATCTGTTTGCCGTTATGAAGGCGAGGCACAAAAACTTGTGTTGAGGCTTAAATTTTCCGGTCAAAAATATTTGTCAAAACCAATTGCTCACATGATGGCAGAGGTTTTGCAAAAACAAAACTGGCAGTTTGATGCCGTTACTTTTATTCCTTCAAGCGACGACACAATTAAAAAAAGAGGATATAATCAAGCACAGTTGATTGCAAACGATATTTGTGATATAATATCAATTAGTGCTGTGGACATTGCGCAAAAAGTAAAAGATTTGCCACCACAGGAAAAAATGGATTATCACGGCAGATTTGACAATATGCAAGGTGCTTTCAAACTAAAACAAAAGCCACCGCAAAGTCTGCTTGTTATAGATGACGTAAAAACCACCGGTGCAACTTTAAACGAGTTTGCAAAACTTGTTAAAAAACACGGTTGCAAAAAGGTTTATTGCCTTACTTTCGCATCACGCGTCAAGCAGGTGCCTACGTCTCAATTATAAAAAATTGCCATTATGGCTATCATAAAAATCAGTTGACCTTTTGGTCAGAATGGAGAGTATCTTATGGGTATTTTTGGAGGCATTTTCAAAAGCCAAAACGAAAAAGAACTTATCGAACTTAAAAAGACAGCTGACAAGGTAGTTGCGCTTGCAGACAAATATGCGTCTATGAGTGACAGCGAACTTAAAGAACAAACTGCTGTGCTCAAACAACGTCTTGCAGACGGCGAAACAACAGACGATATTTTGTCAGATGCTTTTGCCGTTGTTCGCGAAGCTGGTGCACGTGTGCTTAATATGCGCCACTTTTACGTTCAGATCATTGGTGGCATTGTTTTGCACCAAGGTCGTATTGCACAAATGAACACAGGTGAAGGTAAAACTCTCGTTGCAACTTTGCCTGCTTATCTCAACGCACACACAGGAAAAGGCGTGCACGTCGTTACAGTCAACGACTATCTCGCTCAACGTGACGCAGAGTGGATGGGCAAAATTTATAAATTTTTGGGTTTGACTGTCGGCGTTATTTTGCACAACCAGACACGTCAGGCTAAAAAACAGGCATACAGATGCGACATCACTTATGGCACAAACAACGAGTTTGGTTTTGACTATTTGCGTGACAACATGGCAACAAACCAAAACGACGTAGTTATGCGTGACCTCGAATACGTTCTCATTGACGAAGTGGACAGCATTCTCGTCGACGAAGCAAGAACACCGCTCATCATTTCAGGCAGAGGCAATAAATCAAGCGAAATGTACGTTAGTGCAAACAAATTTGCAAAATCACTTGTGCCTGTTGACTACGAAGTTGACGAAAAAGACAAAGCAGTTCGCCTTAATGACAGTGGTGTTATGAAGGCAGAAAAATTCTTTAACGTTGACAACCTTGCCGACATCGACAATTCAGAACTTAATCACTATATTTTGCAGGCTATCAAAGCAAACTTCATCATGAAACGCGACAGTGATTATATCGTAGAAAACGGCGAAATCATGATTGTCGACGAATTTACAGGCCGTAAAATGGAAGGAAGAAGATACAGCCAGGGTTTGCACCAGGCTATCGAAGCAAAAGAAGGTTTGCGCATTAAAGAAGAAAGCAAAACTCTTGCTACAATCACGTTCCAAAACTTGTTCCGTCTTTACAAAAAACTCAGTGGTATGACTGGTACTGCAAAGACAGAAGAAGCAGAATTTAATTCAATTTATAAACTTGACGTAGTAGAAATTCCTACAAACAGACCTGTTGCAAGAATTGACTACAACGACGTTATCTTTAAAACAGAAAAAGGCAAACTCAAAGCTATTGTAGAAGACGTTGCCGAAAGACACAAATCTGGCCAACCAATGCTTATTGGTACACTCACTGTAGAAAAGTCAGAAGAACTCAGCAAACTTCTTTCTGCAAAAGGCATTCGCCACAACGTGCTCAACGCGAAAAATCACGAACGCGAAGCAGAAATCGTTGCACAGGCAGGTCGCATTGGCTCTGTTACAATCGCAACAAACATGGCTGGTCGTGGTACGGATATTTTGCTTGGTGGCAACCCAGAGTTTTTGGCTAAAAAAGAAATGGCTGCACTTGGCTTCAGCGACGAACTTATCGACAGCGCGTTGAGCTATAAAGCAGACAAAACTGCAGAAGAAGTTGCGGCAACTAAAAAATATCAGGAACTTTACAACAAACACAAAACTCAGACAGATGCCGAAAGAGAAAAAGTTTTGGCGACAGGCGGTTTGCACATTATCGGCACAGAAAGACACGAATCTCGCCGTATCGACAACCAGTTGCGTGGTCGTGCAGGTCGTCAGGGTGACCCAGGTTCAAGCGTATTTTTCATTTCTCTTGAAGACGACATGGCCCGTATCTTCGGTGGTGAAAAAATGCAAAAATTCTTCAACCTTCTCAAGGTAGAAGAAGATATGCCAATCGAAGCAAAAGTTATCACAAAACAAATCGAACGTGCCCAAGAACGTATCGAAGACAGAAACTTCTCTTCTCGTAAACACGTTTTGCAATACGACGACGTTATGAACGAACAAAGAAAGTTGATTTATAACGAACGTAACAAAGTTTTGGGTGGTGCAGATATTCACGATGATATCAAAGGTATGGTTAAAGCCGTTGTTGACAACGTTCTTGCAAACCACGTTGACCTCAACCGCTCAACACAAGACTGGGAGTTCGAAGACCTCAACGAAGTTTTGTGCAAAGATTTCTTCAACACAAACGATGCCTATATCGAACATGAATGGTTGGACAAAATCACAGGTGCAGAGTTCCGCGACAAACTTATAGCAGATTTGGTTGAAATTCTCGACAACAAAATTGAAGAAAACGCTCAAAAACAAATTGACTTTAAAGAAGTTGAACGCTTTATTATGCTCAAAGTTGTTGACGAAAAATGGATGGCTCACATCGACGCTATGGACGAACTTCGTCGTGGCATTGGCCTTATGGCATACGGCAACCACAACCCTGTCGAAGCATATAAAAACGAAGGTTTTGATATGTTCGACAAAATGATTAAAGAAATTCAATACGACACAGTAAAATTCTGCTTGCGTGTAAACGTTAGACGTGTGCTTATTGACAATTCAAACGGCCCACGCAAAGTTGACCCAAGCGTAAACCCAAACCTCAACCGCAACGGCCCATGCCCATGCGGAAGTGGCAAAAAATATAAACATTGCTGTGGCAAAGGCGAACAACAATAAAACTAATAAAAGCACGGTTTTCACCGTGCTTTGTTTTTTGCCGAATGTCACAAAAAAACGACCGAAGGGCAAAAAGCTATTGTATTTTTTGCCACCATGTATAAACTTTTATTATAAACGTAAAAGGTGTTTGCTATGAAGTGCACGATTGTTATCGACAAAGACAGAGACGAAGAGGTTATAATTTATCTCAAAAAACCAAATGAAATATCAGGCAAAATACAAAATCTTGTAGGCAAGGCAATTCCAACACTGGTGGGATATGTCAATGAAAATATAGTTAACGTTGACGTTGACGATGTGTTTTGTTTTTCTGTGCAGGAGGGCAGGGTATATGCATTTACTCAAAACGAGCAGTTGCTTGTTAAAGAACGTTTGTATATGTTAGAGCAACAGTTTGGCGACAGGTTTGTCAAGATCAACCAGTCTTGTCTGGTGTCGCCCGACAAAATAGCAAGGTTCGATACCTCTGTTGGAGCATCACTTCGCGTTACTTTAAAAAATGGATATTTCGACTACGTTTCGCGCCGACAAATGAAAGTTGTTAAAAAAAGGATGGGGTTGTGATTATGAACAGATATATTAAAAGTTTTTTGCACCGTGGTCTTGTGTTTTCTGGTTTTGGCCCGATTGTTGCAGGCATAGTATATTTTTGCATTTCACTTTCGTTAAGCGATTTTTCACTTACCGGTGGTCAAACTCTTTTGGCTATAATTTCAACGTATATCCTTGCTTTTGTGCATGCAGGGGCAAGCGTGTTTAACCAGATTGACGAGTGGCCTTTGGCAAAAAGTATATTTTGGCATTTTGCAAGTTTATATTTAGCATACGTGCTGTGTTATCTTGTCAACACGTGGATACCTTTCGAGTGGGGTGCCGTTGGAATTTTTACTGCTGTTTTTGCGGGTATATATTTTGTGGTGTGGCTTGTGGTTTTTCTTTCAATAAAATCAACGGAAAAACAACTTAACAAAAAACTTAATAAAACGTAAATGCAAAACATAAAAGCACGGTTTTCGCCGTGCTTTGTTTTTTTGAGTGCGATTGCAGTTGATTGACAAAAAACCTTTTGTTGTGCAATAATAAATTGTTAGTATAAATTATAAGGAGAACTGCTGTGATCCAGGTAGACGAAATCAAAAGAGATTTAAAAGACCTTTCTGCAAAACTCAGTGGCATTAAAGAGTCGCTTGACGTTGACTCGCTCAATGCCGAACTCAAAGACCTTAACGAACAAATGAATGCCGAAAACTTTTGGAACGACGTTCAAAAAGCACAAGGCGTTGCTCAAAGGGCAAAAGCTATCGAATACAAACTTGAAGAACTTAACAGACTTACAGGTGCTTTGGCAAACTGCGAAGAATTGCTTGATTTGTGCGATGACGACGAAGCTATGTTGCAGGAAACTGCAGACGAATGCGTTTCGCTCAACAAACAAATTGGCGAGTTGTATATTGCAACTTTGCTTCGTGGCAAATACGATGGCAACAATGCAATCATGACTTTGCACGCAGGTGCAGGTGGCACAGAAGCACAAGACTGGGCAAGCATGCTTTATCGCATGTATACGCGTTATTGCGAGCGCCGTGGCTACAAAGTTGCAGAACTTGATATGCTCCCTGGTGACGAAGCAGGTATAAAATCAGTTACTTTCCAGGTTAACGGCATAAATGCTTATGGCTATCTTAAAGCAGAAAAAGGTGTTCATCGCCTTGTTCGCATTTCACCTTTCGATGCAAACAAACGTAGACACACTTCTTTTGCTTCACTCGAAGTTATGCCAGAAATCAACAACGACATCGATATTGTTATTGAAGAAAAAGACCTTAAGGTAGATACTTATCGAAGCAGTGGTGCAGGTGGTCAGCACGTTAACAAAACAGAGTCTGCAATTCGCATCACTCACTTGCCAACCGGCATTGTTGTTGCGTGCCAGAACGAACGCAGCCAGATTCAAAACCGTGAGCAGGCAATGCGTATGCTCAAGAGCAAACTTATCGAACTTAAAGAACGTGAACAAATGGAAGAAGCCATGTCTATCAAAGGGGAAATCAAAAAGATAGAGTGGGGCAGCCAGATTCGTTCTTACGTTTTCTGTCCATATACTTTGGTTAAAGATCATCGCACAGGTTTTGAAAACTCTAACATAACAGACGTTATGGATGGAAACATTCAACCTTATATCGAAGATTATCTCCAAAAGGCGTTGTAATGAAAAAAGATATAATCGTGCTTGGCATAGAGTCTTCTTGCGACGAAACTGCGGCATCTGTCGTTAAAAACGGTCGCGAAGTGCTGTCAAGCATTGTAAACTCTCAAATAGATATTCACAAACAATATGGTGGCGTTGTGCCAGAAATTGCCAGCAGAAACCACGTGCAAAACATAGACGGTGTTGTTAAAGCTGCCATCGACGAAGCAGGCATATCAATTAACGATATCGACTACGTTGCCGTTACTTATGGTGCAGGTCTTGTGGGTGCGTTGCTTGTTGGCGTTGCATTTGCAAAATCTTTCTGTCAGGCAAACGACATTCCGCTCATAAAGGTAAACCATATCGAAGGTCACATTTGCGCAAACTATATTACGCACCCTGACCTCGAACCACCGTTTACTTGTCTTTTGGCAAGTGGTGGTCACACTGCTATCGTTGACGTGCAAAGTTATACCGATTATACAGTGCTTAAAACAACCATAGACGATGCCTGTGGCGAAGCCTTTGACAAGGTTGCACGCACACTTGGTCTTTGCTATCCGGGTGGTGTGCAGATTGACAAACTTGCTCAAACAGGTGTTGCAGACGTTGAGTTTAAGTCGGTTGTGTTAAAAGACGGCAACTTTAGTTACAGTGGACTTAAAACGGGTGTCATCAACCATATTCACAATTTGAGTCAAAAGGGCATTGAGCCAAATAAAAACAACCTTGCAAAAAGTTTTACCGTTGCTGCAATAAAAGGCGTGGTTGACGAGGCTGTAAAAATTGCAAAACAAAGCCACAAAAAACTTTGTGTTGCAGGTGGTGTTGGTGCAAACAGTTATATGCGTGACTATGCAGGCGAACAGTGCCAAAAACACGGCATAAAACTCTTTTTGCCACAACTTAAATATTGTGGCGACAATGCAGCAATGATAGCGTCACAAGGTTATTTCCTTGCTTGCGAAGGAATGGATCTTGCAGGCCTTGACCTCAATGCATGCCCAACCTTGACACTCAAAACAAAAAACTAAAAAATTAAAGCGTAGCAATTTGCTACGCTTTTTTGTTTTTATTTGTGGTTGATAAATTTCAGCCGTTTGTCAATGGCTTTGCCAAGCAAAATTGCACAGGCGACTTTTGCAAGGTCTGGCAACACAAAAGGCACAACGCAATAGGCAAGGCTTGCAACAAGGTTGTTTTGCGACACAATCATGAACCAGCCTGTGCCAAATACATAGCACAAAAGCAAACCCAACAACATTGCAATGGTCGTTAAAAACCATTTTTTGTTTCGTGCAATGCTTGTCAGCAATGCCATGGGGATATACCCCAAAAGATATCCACCCGTGCTGTTCATCAAAACGCCAATTCCACCCATAAAACCTGCAAAAACAGGCAAACCTATAGCTCCCATAAAAATATATGCAACCATTGAAAAGGTTGCCGTTACAGGCATGCATAAAATTCCTGCAAGCATTGCTCCAAGCAAACCAAGGTTGTATGGCACAGGGCCAACAGGCAAAATTATTTGTGACAAAACTGCCGTTATACTTGAAAACATTGCAACTTTTATCAGTTCGTGAGTGTTTTTCATACTTTCACTTTAAAACAGAATTTTTCACTTGTCAATATGCAACTTTAAACAAGGTTAGATATCCTTGTTTTTTGTTCATAAAAAGTGTAAAAAATGCATAAATTGTTGCATAAAAAACAAAAAAATTCGTCGTGAAAAATGAACAAAACGTCGTGAAACAAGTTGTCCACACGAACAAACGTTTATGTGGATAACTTTGTGGATAAGTGAATAACTTTTTCATTTTTGGGTGAAAATATGCAAAAAATGGGTGTTTTTGGGGCTTTTTGGTACAAATACGTTAAAAAAACACTGTTGATAAGCCTTGTTTTGGCATTGTGCATAAGTGTGTATAATCTGGGTGAAAAAATATATCTTGACCAACAGGTGTCAGGGTTGAATTTCGTTGTTGTTTTAGATGCTGGTCATGGTGGAATTGACGGTGGTGTGGTTGGCTCAAACACGGGCACAAAAGAGAGTGAAATCAATCTTGAAATGGTGTTTTTGCTCAAAGATTTGCTTGAAAAAGGTGGCTTTAAAGTGGTACTTACACGAAGTGACAAAAATGGACTTTATGGAAGTGCGACAAACGGGTTTAAAAGGCGTGATATGCAAAAACGTTTTGACGTTATCCGTCAGGCAAAAGCAAATCTTGTGCTGTCACTTCATTGCAACAAATTTTCCGACTCGTCACGAAGTGGTCCACAGGTGTTTTTTGGCGACAGTCAGGGACAAAAACTTGCACAAAAAATGCAAACAGTGCTAAACGATTTTACAAAAAACAGTCATTCGGCATTAAAGGGCGATTATTTTATGTTAAAGTGCACCACAAGTCCCAGCGTTATTGTGGAGTGTGGCTTTTTGTCAAATCCAAACGACGAGGCAAAATTGTGCGACCAGAATTATCGCAGGCAACTTGCCGAGGTGATTTGCAAGGGTGTTTTGCTTTATCTTGCCGATGGTGTTGTGAACGACACAGTTTAGTTACAGACGGAGTTATACTCCGTCTTTTTTTGCACTTTTTTATTGAAAGAGTTTTTTTGTTGTGTTATACTGTATATTAGAAAATTATGTACAGAGGTGGCACTTGAAGTTTTTTGAAAATATGACCACAGAACAAGCGCGTATGCTCAGCCCTTTGTCACTTGCATTTGTTGGTGATGCGGTATATACCTTGTATGCAAGGTCAAAAGTCATTCAGCACAGCGATGCAAAAAACGGTGCTTTGCATAGCGAGGCTACAAAACTTGTAAAAGCCTCGGGGCAGGCAGAAATGGCAGATGCCATACTCGATTTGCTTACAGAAGAAGAAATGGGTGTTTACAAACGTGCACGCAACAGCAAAGTGCATTCGGTTGCAAAACATGCCACAATGGGAGATTACAAAAAGGCAACAGGGTTCGAGGCTCTTCTTGGTTTTTTGTATCTTACCGGTCAGGACGAACGAATTAAATTTTTACTTAATGAGAGGACAGATATATGCCAGCAGTAAAACCAGTAGTAAAACTTTTGCAACATACAGGCAATCCAGAACAAACTGTGGCAGTTGCTGCAAAACTTTGCTATAGCGATGCTACAATTGAAGAACTTGCACAAGGACTTACAGAAGAATCAACAGCAAAATTTATCAAAAGACTTGCAAGCATGGGGCATGCTTCTCCGGTAGAACACGCAAGTTTTACTTTTGGTATAGAAGGTGTTTCTCGTGCATTTCTTGCACAAATCACAAGACATCGCATTGCAAGTTTTTCTGTAAAAAGCCAGCGTTACGTTTCAGCAACAGAAAAGTTTAATTATATTGTTCCACCTGCAATTGCAGAACTTGGCGACGATGCCGTTAAAGAGTTTGAAGAACAGATGGAAACAATGCGTTGCTGGTATGCGGACTGGCAGGAAAGACTCGGCGGCAAAGGAGAAAAAAGCAATGAAGATGCTCGTTTTGTTTTGCCAAACGCAAGCGAAACGAAAATGGTGCTCACAATGAATGCACGCGAACTTTTGCACTTTTTCAATTTGCGTTGTTGCTATCGCGCTCAGTGGGAAATCCGCGAGGTGGCATGGCAAATGCTCAAACTGGTTAGCGAAGTTGCACCAAACCTTTTTGCAAACGCAGGCCCTAACTGTCTTGGTGGCGTTTGCCCAGAAGGCCCAAAATGTTGTGGCAACCAAGCCCTTGTAAAACAAATGAAAAGTGAGATGAACAAATGAACGTAGAAGGTAAAAACGCAGTAATGGAAGCGCTCAAAAGTGGCGCAACGATAGACCTCGTTATGGTAGAAAAAGGTCAAAATCACCCAATCATTGCCATCGCGAGAGAAAAGGGTATCAAAATTCAGTTTTTGGACAAGTCTGTAATGGACAAAAACAGTTTGACAAAAAGACACCAGGGCTTTATTGCTAAAACAAGCGATTTTGAATATTGCGACGTTAGTGATATTCTTGACCTTGCAAACGAACGTGGTCAGGATGCCTTTGTGGTTATTCTTGACGGTGTAGAAGACCCACACAACCTTGGCAGTATCATTCGTGTTTGCGAATGTGCAGGCGTTCATGGCATTGTTATTCCAAAACATCGCAGTGCAAGTGTTAACGAAACTGTTATTCGTGCAAGTGCAGGCGCAAGCGAACATATGCTTATTGCCCGTGTGACAAACGTAAACAGCGCTATCGAAGAACTTAAAGAAAACGGCGTGTGGATTTATGCTGCCGATATGGATGGCGACGATATTTACAAAACAGACCTTAAAGGCAAAATTGGTCTTGTTATTGGTGGCGAAGGCAGTGGCGTTAAAAAACTTACAAAACAACTTTGTGACAAAGTTGTTGCATTGCCAATTTGCGGAAAAGTAAATTCGCTCAATGCTTCGGTTGCTTGTGGCATCGTTGTTTACGAAGCTTTGCGTCAAAGGATTTAACGTTTATAATGAAAGAACTTGTTTTAAAAGCACGTCAGGGTGACGACGAGGCTATCAACAAAATAGTAGAAGGCTTTAAAGAAAAAGTTAAAAGCATTGCCCGTGGTTACTTTTTGATTGGGGGCGATCTTGACGACCTTGTGCAGGAGGGTATGATTGGTTTGTTTAAAGCCATAAACTCTTTTGACGAAACAAAGTCAAACGATTTCAATGCCTTTGCCCTTATGTGCGTAAACAGGCAAATTATAAACTGCATTAAAAAATACAACACAGACAAAAACAAAATGCTCAACTACACAATCTCGCTTGACGACGTTGACGAAAGAGATTTGTGCACTATTTCGCCAGAGAGCATTGCTATTGACAAAGAGTCAAACCTTCAGCTTCGTCACCTTATCGACGAGCATTTGTCTAAAATGGAGAGGCAGGTTGTTCTTGCCTTTTTCGAGGGTTATAGTTATGGCGAAATTGCGTTGCAACTAAACGTAACGACAAAATCGGTAGACAACGCTTTGCAACGTGCAAGGCAAAAATTGTCTAAAATTTTGCAGAGGTAAAATATGGCATATCTTGCGATTTATCGAAAATATCGCCCAGTGTCTTTCGACAAAGTCATTGGTCAGCAACATATTGTAAAAACGCTTACAAACCAAATAAAGTTTGACCGTGTAAGCCACGCCTATTTGTTTACAGGCACAAGGGGAACGGGCAAAACAAGTGCGGCACGCATTTTTGCACGAGCAATAAACTGCCTGCACCCTGTTGACGGCAACCCTTGCAACGAATGTGCAGTGTGCAAAGAGCTTATCAAGCCAAACAGTATGGATATCGTTGAGATAGACGCTGCCAGCAATAACGGCGTAGATGCTATCCGTGACTTGAGAGAAAAGGTTGGCTATATGCCTTCTGTCGGCAAATATAAAGTTTATATTATAGACGAAGTGCATATGCTTACAGACAGTGCATACAACGCGCTTCTCAAAACGCTGGAAGAACCTCCAAAGCACGTTGTGTTTATTTTGTGTACTACAGAGGTGCAAAAAATGCCTGCAACAATTTTGTCAAGATGTTTGCGTTTTGACTTTAAACTTGTTGGCATAGACGACCTAAACAAACTTATGAGTGGCATTCTTGACGACGTTGGTGTGGAATATACCAAAGAGGCAGTAAATGCAGTTGCCGCTGCAGGCGAAGGTTCGGTTCGTGACGCTTTGTCTGTGCTTGACCGATGCGTTGCTTTTGCAGAAGGAAAGCTTGAATATAACGACGTTTTGCAAATTTTAGGTGCTACCGACAAAAACAAAATTTATCAGCTGGCAGAAGCTATTTTCAATCGCGACGTTGCAGGTGTGCTCGAACTTGTTGACAACATTGCAAAATCAGGCAAGAGCATTTCTGTTTTGGCAAAAGACATTGCCGTTTATATTCGTGATATGCTCATTTGTCAAAAGTGCCAAAACCCAAGGCAAATACTCACTTTGCCAGACGATATCTTTAACAAACTTGACGAGCAGTCAAAAAAATATGATCAAAAACGTTTGTTGTTTGCTCTTGACAGTTTTAACAAAGTCGAGGCAGAACTTAGATATGCAATAGACCCACGCGTTACTTTTGAGGTTGTTTGTTTAAAAATTGCAAACGACGACAGAGATGAACAAATTGCTATGCTCGAAAAACGCCTGGCTAATATAGAAAAAAACGGTGTGTTGCCCAGGCAAACACAAGCTGTGATGCCACAAAAGGCTGACGAACAAATTCACAACAAAGATTTTTCGCAAGGAAGAATGATTTGGGCAAGAGTTCTTAAAGAAGTGCGAAAAAGCGACAGTTTTGCATTGTCGTCTGCCTGCGAAGATATGGATAACATGTACGTTTGCGACGGCGAGTTTGTGCTTGAAGTAAACGAACCGCAATATATTTTTCTTACTCAAACGCATCACAACAAAACACTTGGCGACATTGTTTTTGCCGAGTGCAAACTTAACTTAAAACTTGTCAAATCTGCCGAAAAGCGTTCAAATGTGCAAGAAGATATCAAAAACTTGCAACACCTTATCGGCAAAGACAAACTAAAAATTGTATAAACAAAAGGAGATATAAACTATGGCTAAATACGGTGGTGGCTTTGGCGGTGGCATGGGCAACATGCAGGCTATTCTTAAACAGGCACAACAAATGCAACAAAAAATGCAGGAAGCTCAAGAAGAACTTGCAGAAACAGAAGTTACTGGCGATGCAGGCGGTGGTCTTGTAGAAGTTACTATGACTTGCAAAAAAGAGGTTGTTGCAGTTTCTATCAAACCAGAAGCTGTAGACCTTGACGATCTTGAAATGTTAGAGGATCTTATCGTTGCAGCGTTTAACGATGCAAGCGCACAGGCTGACGAAGAAGTTAAAGAAGTTATGGCCCCATTTGCAGGTGCAATGGGCGGAATGGGTATGTTTTAATGAAAAACCACATCGAACCTATAGCAAGACTGATAGGTGCTTTTCAAAAGTTGCCGGGTGTTGGTCAAAAAACTGCACAAAGATATGCATTGAAAGTTGTTAATATGTCTGACGCAGAGGTGAAAGAGTTTGCAGAGTGCCTTGTTAACGTAAAAAACAAGGTAAAATATTGTTCTGTTTGTGGCAATTTTACCGAAAGTGACCCTTGCGATCTTTGCAAAACACGCAACGGCAAAACTATTTGCGTTGTAAAAGACCCAAAAGACGTTTTGTCAATAGAGCGTATTCGTGACTTTGACGGTGTTTATCACGTTTTGCACGGTGTGCTCAACCCTATGGAAGGCATTGGACCAAATGACATAAGGATTAAAGAACTGGTGAGCCGTGTTGGTGCAAACGACGTGCAGGAAGTTATCGTGGCAACCAACCCTGACGTAGAGGGTGAGGCAACTGCAATGTATATTGCAAAATTGCTCAAACCACTTGGCGTAAAAGTCACACGCATTGCACAAGGCATTTCTATCGGCAGCGATTTGGAATATGCCGATGAGGTTACTTTGAGCCGTGCAATCGAAGACAGGAGGGAACTGTGATATGAAACAAAGTTTGTCATACCTTCTGGGTGCAATCATAGTCGTTACTTTTATAGTGATGCTGGTGAGTTTTTTCGTTGCTTTGCCAAAACCATTGGTTATTGGCGACACAGCGGCACTCATCATTGCTATTGCACTTTTTTTGTTTTTAGACAGCAAAGATAAAAAAGATTAAAAATAAAAACTCTCTTTGCGAGAGTTTTGTTTTTTGTGGAGACGTATCGAAGTGGTCATAACGGGGCGCACTCGAAATGCGTTAGGGAGCAATCCCACGCGAGTTCGAATCTCGCCGTCTCCGCCATCTAAAGACACCATTGAAATCTGAACCCTCAAGTTCAGACTCAATGGTGTTTTTATTATAAAACCCAGTATTTATGCGGCTTTTCGAGGTCGCATTTTCTTTTTATCAGCT
>JAFVQA010000098.1 GCA_017505015.1 Clostridia bacterium | reverse complement strand
GTTGATAACAAGGTCCCGTGCAACGTTGCACTGTGAACCATGTCAGGACGGGAACGTAGCAGCATTAAGCGGACCGTAGCGTGTGCCACGGGGAACCTTTGCAGTAGCCACCTGTCTGGATACCGCTCCGGAGGTTTCTGTCGACGACGGATGCACAGTTTTAATAAGTGTACTCAGTTTGGGTACACTTTTTTTTATTTGCGTTACCTCCTCCGCTGCGCTGACGCGATTTGCAAAGCAAATACGCTACCCCGTCGCTTTGCTCCTCAACGGAGGTTTCTGTCGACGACGGATGCACAGTTTTAACAAGCGTACCTTATTGGGTGCGCTTTTTTCATTTGACACTTAAAAAGTGCCCAACAGCATGCCTTTTATCTTGTGTTTTTTAAAAAATTTTTCAAAAAAACAAAAAATAACCTTGCGTGAGGGGTTGCTTGTGACGCTGCGTGATATAATATAATGCACGCAAGGAGGTGAAAAGCTGTGTCAAAATATACCACGGGAGAAGTTGCAAAACTGTGTGACGTGTCTGTTCGCACCGTTCAGTTTTATGACGACAAAGGTCTGCTCTCACCAAGCGAGCTTACAGAAGGTGGCAGAAGGCTTTATAGTGAAGAAGACGTAAGCCAGCTGAAAGTCATTTGTTATTTGCGATCTTTAAGCATTGGCATAAAAACGATAAAACAAATGTTCGATGCCGACAACAGCCAAAAGGTGATAAAGTGTCTGCTTGAAGAACACGAAAAACAGCTGAAAGCAGATATTGACGAAAAACAAAAAGCCCTTGAAGCAGTGCAGAACATAAACCGCAGTTTAAAAAGCAACGACGAATTTTTTATACAGTCAATAAGCGACATAGCACACGATATGGAAAACAACAAAAAACTCAAAAAAGTATATGCAACGGCATTTATAACAGGCATTCCACTTGCACTTTATCAGATTTTTTCTATTGTTTTTTGGATTGTAACAGGCACTTGGTGGCCGTTTGTTGTCTGGGCTGTCATTGCAATACCTTATAGCATAATAATATCAAAATATTATTGGAGCAAGGTTGCATATATCTGCCCTGAATGCAAACATGTTTTTAAAGCAAAATTCAAAGAAGGCTTTTTTGCAAATCACACACCAAAAACACGCAAACTCACTTGCCCACGTTGTGGCAAAAAAAGTTTTTGCATAGAAACAAGCATTGACGATCTTGAAAACTAAACTTTAAAGACACGGCAAAAGCCGTGTCTTTTTTACACCATTTTTGCAATTTCTTTTTTAAGCCTGTTTACTATCTTTTTTTCAAGCCTTGAAATATATGATTGAGATATTCCCAACAGATCGGCAACCTCTTTTTGCGTTACTTCGTCGTGGCCGTTGAGTCCAAAGCGAAGTGACACAATTTGTTGCTCACGTGCAGAAAGTTTTTTTATTGCGTTTTTTAGCAGTTCTTTTTCTACGTTTTCTTCTACGTCATTATACACCATATCCGTTTCGGTGCCCAGCACGTCGCTCAAAAGCAGTTCGTTGCCGTCACTGTCT
>JAFVQA010000097.1 GCA_017505015.1 Clostridia bacterium | reverse complement strand
CTGAATAACTTCGTCTGGTGTCATTTCAAGCAAAACTTTTGCCAGTGCCTGATAGCCATCATTTGCCAATGATTCTTCGATATTTTCTGCATCGATATGGCCACAATTTTCTAAAACCAAACGAGTTTGTTTTTTATAAAACGGAATTTCTTCTTGTTTTGGATATTCAACACCATTTTGTTTGTAAAGAAGTCTGCTTATAATTTTGCCATTTTTGATTGTTTTTTCAAAAATTTCCTGACAATCCTCTACCTTTACTTTTGTATACAAAATGCCAAGTGGTTCAATTCTCATTAACGGACCCATTTCACAAAAACCATGGCAACCACTTTTCTTTACTTCTACAGGACCATCACCATGAGCAATTTCTGAACCAAAATGAACTTCTATATCAGGATGGTTAGCAACTAATTCGTTGATTTTTTTATAAATTTCACCAGATCCACCAGCAAGGCAACCAGTTCCTGCACAAATCAAAATTCGGCATTTGCTGTTTGCAATGCGTTCTTTATTTTCATCGCGGAGCTGGTTTAAAGTTTGTTTATTTTCAATTTTTTGCATAAATATCTCCTTTTCCGCAATTAAAGCTCAATTTTTCCATCGCGCAAATCACAAATCAATTGTGATGCTGCATCTGGTGTCATTGATGAAAAAACTTTGTCATTTACTGTTAAAACAGGTGCAAGACCACAAGCACCAAGACAAGAAACTGTTTCTAAAGTAAAAAGCATATCATCTGTTGTAACTTTTTCTTTTGACAAACCCAAATCAGAATATAATCTTTCCAAAATTGGAATAGATTTTCTTACGTGACAAGCTGTGCCATCACAAACTTTAATAACGTATTTACCCTTCGGTTCGAAAGAAAAGTTTTCATAAAAAGTGGCAACGCTATATGCCTTGCCTTCTGTAATGCCAATTTGTTTTGCCACGTAAACCAAAAGTTCTGCCGGCAAATAACGATATTCACTTTGAATATCTTGAATAATAGGAATTAAAGAAGCAGGCTTTGCCCCATATATAGCTATAATTTCATCTGTTTTTGTATAATAGCTTTTATCCAGCATTGTATTCTCCTTAAAAAATATATATACTGAAACATTATATTGTATTTTGTATATTTCGTCAATTTTTTATCAATCTTTTTAAATTTTAATAAAAAAAACGAGACAATTTCTGCCTCGTTATATTTTTTCTGCAATTATAATTCCTGTTTTTAAATTAGAAAATATTTCTTTTGAAGATATTATGTGAAAATTATTTTTCTTTAAAATATGCTCCACTTCATTTACATCATAATTGGTCATATATTCATTGGTAATTTGTGCTTTTGTAAAAATTAACAAAACTTTTCCATTGTCGTTTAGTTTTGATTTTATACTTTTTATTATAAAATCTGCTTTTTCTTTTGGAACGTGAACCAACACATAAGATGCAATTATCCCATCGAAAGTTTCATTTATATTTTCCATATTATAAAAACTATCATGATACAACTTTGCTTTTGGCACGTTTCGTTGCGCTATTGTCAAAAGTTCTTTTGAAATATCAATGCCCGTAACGTTAAAACCTTGTTCAAAACAAAAACTCAAAACCTCGCCAACGCCACAACCAATATCTAAAATTTTATTGCCTGTTAGTAAAGATAAAAAACTGACCAAGTGATTTTTGTCAGACCAAATTTCTTTTGTTTTTGTAATATACTTTTCTCCCATAGAGTCGTATATTTTTTGCACGCCACTTTCTATTTGCTTATAATCCATAAAATCTTCTTTTGCTTAAATTTTTTTTAATATATCATAATAAATATTTTTTCATAATATAAAAGGCAATCCTATTTATATTGCTTTTAGTTATCAATCAAATTTAACATATTCTCAATAAAAACACCATATCCTCTTGTTGGGTCGTTTATAAAAACGTGAGTTACTGCACCAACAAGTTTTCCATTTTGCAAAATCGGGCTGCCACTCATACCTTGCACTATTCCACCTGTTTTTGCCAAAAGTTCTTTATCGGTCACTTTTATTACAAGACCTTTTTCGTGATTTTCAGCCTGATTCTTTACTTTTATTATCTCAATTTGATAACATTGTGGCAAATTTCCGTTTATTGTAGAATAAATTTGTGCTTTTCCTGGCTTTACTTCGTTTATATTGGCAGTTGAAACAACGTTGTTAATATCGAGTGACTGAGGAACTTTATCAAACCTTCCATACACACCAAAATTGCTGTTTATTGATATATCACCAATGCTTTGCTTGTTGTTGAAAGCCCCTTTCAATTCGCCTGCTTTGCCCACAACTCCTTTATTTACACCCAGAATATTGCAATCGTGAACTTTTCCACCTGTTATTTGCATAATTTCGCCATTTTTTGAAGTTATTGGGTGACCGAGTGAGGCAAAATATTTTCCATCTTTTACAAAAGT
>JAFVQA010000096.1 GCA_017505015.1 Clostridia bacterium | reverse complement strand
CTTTGGTAGAAAAGGCTAAAGAGCAAAAGATAACTTTGCTTGGTTGCAACTTGCCAATATTCCAGGCAAGCGCAAAAATTTCACAAACTTTGTAAAAAACACCGATTTTTTGCTCGATTTTAGCTAAAAAATTCGCAAAGGTATTTATTTTTTGATGAAATTGATGTAAAATATCCAAATCAGGGTAAATTATGAACTTTTTTGAACACGTTACTGAAAAATTTCAAAATTTTGTATGGACAGACGCAGTGTTAATTGCGCTTTTTGCAATAATTTTTATCTGGTCGTTCATTACAATCAAAAGATGCAACGCCGTTTGGCTTGCACATATGCTTATCATCTATTACGTTTTTGTGATTATGCTTAACGTTTTGGGTGTTTTTCCGCAAGTCCTTGCAATAATTTTGTATGTTTCGCCAATACTGTTGTGTGTGTCTTTGTTTACACCAGAAATGAAACAGAAAATTTTGCGTTACTCTTGGCGTTCTCAAACACAACACAAACACGAAAACGTAACTCTCAACCTTATTGAAATGGAAGAAACTATCTCGCAAATAGTTAAAGCCGTTCAAAAAATGGCAAAACAAGACGTTGGTGCGCTTATCGTTATCGTTCCAGAAAAAATTTCTGGCTTTATTCTCGACAGTGGCACACAACTCAATGCAGACATTTCTTCTGAACTTATCGAGGCATTGTTTGTGCCTAAAACACCTTTGCATGATGGTGCAATCATCATCAAAGGCAAAAAGATTTTGGCTGCAGGCTGTTATTTGCCATTGTCACAGGCAAGCAATTTGCCAAAAGAACTTGGCACTCGTCATAGAGCGGCAGTTGGTATAAGTGAAAGTGATCCGACTGTAACGGCAATTGTTGTTTCAGAAGAAACAGGCATTATTTCTGCAATGCACGATGGCAAATATAAAAGATATCTTGACCCAGAAACTCTTGCAAACGTATTGAAAGATGCTTATTCAATGGGTGGTGGTCAAAACGACGGCAATTTGTGGAGAGTAGAACAAAATGAAGAACAATCAAACTAAGCCTAAAAAAAATTTTGGCACGTTTTTAAAATATAACTGGTTTTTTATAGTCGCAGGGGTTGCTGTTGCATTTTTGCTTTGGCTTTCGTTGTGATAAAAGTTTATAAATTTATGTAAATAAAGGAGAAAAACGCTATGACAAAAATTTCTGTAAAAGTACCTGACATTCTTTTGCCAAACGACTCTATTGATATGTCAAAATGGGCAGTTGTTGCCTGTGACCAATATACTTCAGAGCCTAATTATTGGGATGGAGTAAAAGCTGCAACTGATGGTAGCCCATCTGCATTGAACGTAATCTTCCCAGAAGTATATCTTTCTAGAGAAAATGCTCCTATTATTGCATCTATCAACAAAACAATGAACGAATATCTTGATACTGGTGTTTGGAAAAGCATCGGCCAAGGTTTTGTATTGCTTGAAAGAAGTACTCCAATCACTCCAAAAAGACTTGGTCTTGTTATTGCAGTAGACCTTGAAGACTATAGCTTTATTCGCGAAGACAAAGCAAACATCAGAGCAACAGAAGGCACTGTTATTGAAAGAATTCCACCACGCGTTAGAATTCGTGAAAACGCTCCAGTTGAACTTCCACATATCATGCTTTTGATCGATGACAGAAACAACAGCGTTATCGAACCTTTGTATGCTGAAAAAGACAACTTTGAAAAACTTTATGACTTTGACCTTAACATGAATGGTGGTCACCTTACAGGTTGGTTTGTAAAAGATACAGCAAGAGTGGAAAAAGCTTTGGCAGCATTGCTTGACGAAGAAGTTCTTAAAGAAAAATATGGCAGCACAGATGAAGTTATGTTGTTTGCTGTAGGCGATGGCAACCACTCACTTGCAACTGCAAAAGCATGCTGGAACAACGTTAAAGCAACTTTGAGTGAAGAAGAACAAAAAGATCACCCTGCAAGATTTGCTTTGGTAGAAGTTATGAACCTTCACGACGTTGGTTTGGAATTTGAACCTATTTATCGTTCTATTTTTGACGTTGATACTAAAGACTTCCTTGATGGCCTTTACAAAACAGTTGCAGACAGTGGTCTTGATTGCAACTATAAATGCTATACATACACAACTGCAGATGGCAAAAAAGATCTTATGTTGCCAAGCAATGCGGCTGTTGCAGTAGCATTGGTTCAAGACTATATCGATGCATATATCAAATCACACCCAGGTAGCGAAGTTGACTACGTTCACGGTGAAGACTCACTCAAACAGGTTACAGACGCTAAAGCAAACCGTGTTGCAATCACTTTGCCACCTTTGGCTAAAAACGACTTGTTTGACTATGTTCTTAAAGTAGGAGCTTTCCCAAGAAAAACATTCTCAATGGGCGAAGCATTTGAAAAGAGATATTATGTAGAAGCAAGAAAAATTAAATAAATTTTTATAAAAACGTATAAAAATGGCATTTTGCGAGGCTTTATGCCTCGCAAATGTTGTTAAAAAGGAAAAATATGTGGACTCAAGTAGACAAAATAAAAAAAGAACGAATCACGCCAGATGACTTTGTTGCTCTTATTGAAATAACAAAAGGCAGCAGCAATAAATATGAACTTGATAAAGAAACAGGTTATATTATTCTTGACCGTATTTTGTATACTGCAACTCACTATCCTGCAAACTATGGTCTTATTCCTCGAACTTTGTGTGACGATGGTGATCATCTTGACGTTTTGGTTTTAAGTTCAGAGGCAATAATGTCAAATGCATTGGTAAGATGTCATCCTATTGGTGTGATAAGCATGGTTGACCAGGCTAAGTCAGATGAAAAAATCATTGCCGTTCCTGTAAACGACCCTGCTTATAAAGATTATAAAGACATCAGTGAAATGCCAGAACATATTTTTGAAGAAATGAAACACTTTTTTCAAGTATATAAAAATCTTGAAGGAAAAGTTACTTCTGTAGACGAAATCAGTGGTGCACAAAAAGCAAAAGACACTATCAAAAAATGTCTTAAGAAATTTGCAAAAGTAAACGGTGAAGAACCGGAAAATAAATAATAAAATAAAGTTCCTTTATAGCAAAAGGGACTTTTTTTAAAAAGAGGCTATATGTCAAAAGTTATTTCTATCGAAAAAGCAATAAATACAATAAAAAGTGGCGATACAATAGGTATAAACTCATTCTTTTGCTTTGGTAACCCGGTAAACCTTATGCAAAAATTGTATGAAAGGGTTATCAAAAAAAATGATTTAAAGGATTTGTCGTTATATTTGTCATCTCCTTGTGGTTATTTTGATGAAGATTATCCGTCAGAACGAATTTTTTCTACTGATGTAGTAAAAAAACTCGTGTGCGGTCACTTTACGTCAATGCCACTTGCTGCACGAAGAATTGCAGAAAACAAAATGGAAGGCTACAATTTGCCAATGGGCATTTTGAGCCACCTTTTGCGTGCAGGTGCAAGGGGCGAAAAAATATTGCTTTCAAAAATGGGTTTAAACTTGTTTTCTGATCCAGACGTTGGCAAACATGGTTTAAACGATATTTCTACTGAAAAACTTGTAGAAAAAGTAGATATTCACGGTGAAGAATTTTTGTCATATAAAGTGCCAAAACTTGACGTTGCCTTTATTCGTGGCACTTATAGTGACGTTAACGGCAACATTTCATTTGAAAAAGAATATTCAGTTATAGATGCGCTTGCAATGGCTCAATCAACAAAACTCAATGGTGGCAAGGTTATCGTTCAGGTAGAAAAAATGGCACCAAAACATCGCTCACCATGGAATATCGTTGTTCCGGGCATGCTTGTTGACATGGTTGTTTTGTGTCCGGATCAATACGAAAAAGCAAGCATTTACGACTATGACGAGCGTATGAGTGGCGAGGTTAAGCCAACTGCAGAAGAACTCATCAATTACGTCATTGACAACTCAAAATCTTTTAAAGAAAAACGTGGTGTTGCAGCAGAAATTATTTGCAAACGTGCATCACAGTGTTTAAAGCCAAACGATAACGTAAACATTGGTGTTGGCGTTGGCGAAGGTGTTGCTTTTCAGGCCGTGCAAAGCGGTATGCTCGACAAAATAACCTTGCTTGTAGAATCAGGTGGTGTTGGTGGCGTGCCTGTTGGCGGCAGATTTTTTGGCGCAACGATAGGTGCAGACTCGTGTATAAGCATGGCGTCTATGTTTGATTTTTATCATGGCGGTGGCATTGACAAAACTTTTGTTGGCTGTATGGAAGTTGATAAATACGGTAATGTAAATGCACACGGCTTAAACGGTAAAATAGTGGGCATTGGTGGTTTTGCAGACATCACTCAAAATGCAAAAAATATTTATTTTTGCACAACTTTTACCTCTGGTGGTCTTGACGTAGAAGTTGACGAACTTGGTAACCTTAAAATCATAAATGAAGGTAAATATTGCAAATTTGTAGACAAAGTGCACGAAGTAAGTTTTTCAAGCAAAAACTCTTATGCAACAAATCAGGTTGTTTTTGTTGTTACAGAAAGGGGCTTGTTCAAACTGGAAAAAGACGGATGGCATCTTGTTGAAATTATGCGTGGTGTTGACCTTCAAAAAGATATTCTTGACAAAATTCCATTTGAAATTGTCGTAGAAAAAGATCTTAAGTTTATGGAGAAATAACAATGAAAATTGCTGTTGTTGGTGGTGGTGCTGCGGGTCTTATGGCTGCAATCGTGGCATCGCAAAAACACAAAGTGACAGTCTTTGAAAAACAATTGAGAGTAGGAAAAAAGTTGTTTGCCAGTGGAAACGGAAAGTGTAACATGACAAACAGCATTCTCACGCGTGAAAATCTTGAAAAGCCAAACGATTTTTATAACTGTCAACAAGCAAAAGATGTTGTTTCAAAGTTTGACTATAATGATTTTATGCAATTTTGCAAAGATATGCTCGCAATTGAAACGATAACAGATTTGCAGGGCAGAGTTTATCCAAGGTCAGAACAAGGCGGAAGCGTTCTTGATGCATTTAGGCTTAAATGTCAAAAAAACAACGTGAAAATAAGTGACGTTTGCGAA
This sequence comes from Clostridia bacterium, assembly GCA_017505015.1. Taxonomy (GTDB): domain Bacteria; phylum Bacillota; class Clostridia; order Christensenellales; family CAG-314; genus Heteroclostridium. The sequence goes on along the minus strand of JAFVQA010000096.1, from coordinate 2,325 downwards.
GTTACCAGAATAGAAAAAACTTCAACTGGTTTTAAGTTGCAGGTGGGCAACAACGAAACTGCTTTTTTTGACAAAGTCATTTTTTGCGTAGGAAGCAGTGCTCAGGTGCGAAATTTCAATTCTTTCGATTTGATTAAAGGATTTGACCTTTCATTTACAAAAAAACAGGCATCACTCACGCCAATCAAGACAGAAAAAGTATGGTTGCCTTTAAATGGAACAAAAGTTAAATGTAACGTGAGTTTGTATCAGAACGGTCAAAAAGTAATGAGCGAATACGGTGAAGTTTTGTTCAGAGACTATGGATTGTCTGGCATTGTTATTTTTAACGTTTCGGCATATATTGCTCGCAACATTGTTAACGATATATATGCAAAATATTACGTAATGCTCGATTTGTTCCCGGAATTGACTCAAAAACAGCTCGAAGAAAAACTTTTTGACAGAATGGCTGTTTGCGGAAAGGACTCAAAAACGTTTTTTGTAGGTTTGCTTTGTAATAAACTTGCCAACGAAGTGATAAAAGCGTGCAAACTTGGCGAACAAATTAAACAAGAAGATATTGCAAAAATTGCAACGTTTTTAAAGAATATCAGGTTTGATGTATCTGGTCTTTGTGGCGAAGATAAAGGTCAGGTTGTGTCAGGTGGCATAGATTTTGCCTGTGCAGACGAAAATTTGCAATGCAAGAATGTGCCAGGCCTTTATTTTGCAGGTGAATGTTTAAATGCAGACGGCTTGTGTGGTGGTTTTAACCTTCATTTTGCCTTTGCAAGTGGCTATATTGCAGGAAAAAGCGTATGAAATATAAAACTAAAGACGTCAAATTGACGGTTGATGATTTTCACGTTAAAAATCACAGGCAAATTGTGGCAGATTTTTTAAAAATAAAAAAAGAATGCATAACAAACGTATCGGTTTTTAAAAAATCGGTAGATGCAAGACGAAAAAACAACGTTCATTACGTTGTTTCTTTTGTGTTTGAAACAAAACTCAACCTTGACAAAAACAAAAACGTTTTACCAATGCCTGTTCAGGCGGACTTTTTTGACAATATAAAACAAAAAGAAACGGACAAAAAAGTTTTGGTTGTAGGCAGTGGTTCTGCGGGTTTGTTTTGTGCATTATATCTTGCAAAATCAGGCTTAAAACCAATTTTGATAGAACAAGGTAAATATGTTGAAAACAGGCAAAAAGACATTGACAAACTTTGGCTTGACGGCGTGTTGAACGAAGACAGCAACGTGCAGTTTGGGCTTGGTGGTGCAGGCACGTTTTCAGACGGAAAACTGACCACCTCGGCTCACAATCAATACGTCTATACTGTTTTCAGTCAACTGGTTAAATTTGGTGCTCCGAGCGAAATTCTGACCGAGGCAATGCCTCACGTTGGCACAGATAATCTCAAAACTGTGGTAACAAATATTGCAGAAGAAATCGAAAAACTTGGTGGAAGCGTTTTGTTTGAAACAAAACTGACAGACTTTGGGCAAGAAGGCGATAAAACTGTTGCGACAATAAAAAACAATCAAGCAATAAGTGAAATAGAAGTTGATTTTCTTGTGCTTGCAATTGGCCATAGCGCAAGAGAAACGTTCAGTCTTTTAAATGAAAAAGGAATGGATATTTCACAAAAGGCATTTTCTGTTGGTGTGAGAATAGAGCATGACAGAGAAATGATAAACGAAGCAAGATATGGCAAAAACTATGACGGAAGATTGCCCGCTGCAACCTATAAACTTGCAACGCATTTGCCAAACGGAAGGTCCGTTTATACATTTTGCATGTGCCCTGGTGGTAAGGTTGTTTTGAGTTGCAGTGAAAAAGAAAGCATCGTTACAAACGGAATGAGCTTTTTTGCGCGTGACGAACAAAACTCAAATTCTGCACTTTTGGTCAACGTTTTGCCAAGTGATTTTGGTTCATCTCATCCATTGGCAGGTGTAGAATTTCAGCGAAAAATAGAGCGTGATGCATATAAACTTACGGGCAGTTTTTCGGCTCCTTGTCAGCAGACAACAGACTTTTTAAAAGGTAAAAAATCAACTGAATATGGTGACGTTTTGCCAAGTATAATGCCAAAACCAACGCCAGCAAATCTTGCAGATTGTCTGCCAGAATTCGTGTGCGAAGCCCTAAAACAAGCCTTGCCACAGTTTGGAAAAAGCATAGAGGGGTTTGATAAAACCGGCATAATCACAGGTGTAGAAACTCGTTCGTCTTCGCCAGTAAAACTCAACAGAAATGAAAATTTTGCAACAAATCTGAAAAACATTTTTGTTTGTGGCGAAGGAAGTGGCTATGCTGGTGGAATTGTAACTGCTG
>JAFVQA010000095.1 GCA_017505015.1 Clostridia bacterium | reverse complement strand
TTTGGCGAACTCAAAAGCAAAGAAGTGATAAACACCATCAACGGAAAAAGACTTGGTCGCATTTGTGACATGGTTATTTCGTGCCACACTTGCAAAGTGACAGGGTTGGTTGTGCCAAACGACAGAAGATTGTTTAAAGCCAGAGAAGATATTATTATTCCGTGGCGAAACATCGTAAAAATTGGCGATGACTGCATTCTGGTGCGAATATACGAAACCCGTGGTGGCTTTTTGCCAGACTGCGACGAACAACCAAACGACAACTGTTAAAAGACTGCAAAAAACAGCAGTCTTTTTTTATTTTGCCCGTTGACAAATTGAAAAAATGATGATATATTAGTGATATCAAAATGATATCATATTAGCGATATCAAAGGGGGACAATATGGAAAGAAAAGAATATCAGGAAAAAATTCTTAAACCCGCAAACGGTTTTGTTGGTCTTTTTGCAACAATATTGGTTATGATTGCAGGCATTGCCATTTTGATTTTTGGTGGAATCACTATGGAAAACGAAGAAAATATTGCATTAGGCATCATTTGTCTTATCGGCGGCATTTTGGTTATTACTGCAAGTGGCATTAGTTTTGCTGGTCTTAAAGTTGTCGGACCAAACGAAGCACTTGTGCTTGTGTTGTTTGGTAAATATTATGGAACAATCAAAAGTGAAGGTTTCTTTTTTACAAATCCATTTGCAACTTCTGCATATGCAAAAGCACCTGCTGACCCAATAATTGCAGAACCAACTTCTGCCAAAAATTTGTTTGGTGCAACGGTAACAATGCCAAAACGCAAAGTTTCGCTCAAAGCAATCACGCTTACAAATGGCATTCAAAAGGTTAACGACCTCGAGGGCAATCCAATTGAAATTGGTGTTGTTGTTATCTGGAAGGTAATCAACACAGCAAAAGCAGTTTTCAACGTAGACGACTATTTCAACTTTATTTCAACTCAGGCCGATTCATCTATCCGTCAGGTTGCAAGACTTTATCCTTATGACGTAAGTGAAGAGGGTGACGAAAAATCATTGCGTGGCAGCAGTGTTGAAATTGCAGAAAACCTTAAAAAAGAACTTCAAGACAGGGTAGAAATTGCCGGCATCGAAATCATTGAAGCACGCATTGCTCACTTGGCTTATGCTCCTGAAATTGCTGCTGCAATGTTGCAACGTCAACAAGCCAGAGCAATCATCACTGCAAGACAAATGATTGTAGAAGGTGCAGTTGGCATGGTAGAAATGGCTTTGGAAAAACTTGCAGAAGGTGGCGTTGTAGAACTTGACGAAGAACGCAAAGCCCAAATGGTAAGCAACTTGTTGGTTGTTCTTTGTGGCAACAAAGATGCTCAACCTATCGTAAACAGTGGCACAATTTATTAATATAAAGTTAAAACGGTAAGGGAAAACACATGAAAGACGACAAAAAACAAATGATACTTCGTTTGTCAAAAACTTTATACGACGACGTTGCAAAATGGGCAGAAGATGATTTTCGCTCAATCAACGGGCAAATAGAATATCTGCTTACCCAAGCCGTAAACAAACGCAAAAAAAATAATAAAACTGACGATTGAACAAACTAAAAAGACCGACAATTTGTCGGTCTTTTTTATTGGTTATTTAGTTTATTCCAAACAAAAGTTCTACGTAAGTTGGCACAGGATAATATTTGCGAGGGATAATGCCTTCCATAGTGTCAACTGCTTTGCGAAGTTCGCTCATTGCAATATCAACTTTGTCGCGATATACTGTTGCGCGTTCAAGAGTGTGACCATATGGCACGTCATATGCCTGTTGCAATGCATTTTTAAGTGCAGATATTTTTTCATCGATAGTCACAAGCACTTGTGATAACTCTGCAACTTTTTTGTTTTCAAGCAAGCAAATGTTTTCAATGCCACTTGCTTTTGCACTGTTTATGCTGTCGGTAAGGAATTTTGCATATTCCATACCTGCTGGCAAAAATTGTTTTTCTGCCATATCAACCATTGTTTTTGCTTCTATATTTTTAGTTTTGTTATAAATACGCAAAGTTACTTCATATCTGCTGTTGAGTTCTACAGGGGTAAAGATGCCATATTTTGCAAGCAATTCAATGTTTTCCTGTTTTGTCAGGCATGGTGCAACGTCAACTGTATCGTTAAACAAAGGCAAACCACGTTTTGCTGCTTCTTTGTGCCACTCTGCAGAATAGCCGTCACCGTTAAAGATAATGCGTTTGTGTTTTGCAAAAATATCTTTAATAACTTCGTCTATAGCTTTGTCAAGGTCATTTGCTTTTTCAAGTCTGCCACAAATATAGTCAAGTGACTCTGCAACGATAGTGTTGAGCATAATGTTGCAACTTGCAACAGAAGTAGGGGCACCAAGCATACGGAACTCAAACTTGTCACCAGTAAATGCAAACGGACTTGTTCTGTTTCTGTCAGATGAATCCAGCTGAAAGTTTGGCATTGTTTTGATACCTGTGTTGAGATATCCGTGGTCAGCGTTGTTTGTGTTAGAGCCAGAAACAAAACTTTCAAAAATATCTGTGAGTTCCTGACCCAAAAAGATGCTTATGATTGTTGGTGGGGCTTCGTGACCGCCAAGACGGCAATCATTGCCAGCACTTGCTACCGAAAATCTCAACAAATCTGCGTGCATATCAACGGCACGAATTACAGCAGAACTAAACAACAAAAACTTTTTGTTGTTAGCAATGTCTTTGCCAGGTTTAAACAGGTTTTCGCCATCGTCTGTTGACAAACTCCAGTTGTTATGTTTGCCACTGCCGTTTATACCTGCAAAAGGTTTTTCGTTGAGCAAACAACGCAAGCCGTGTCTTTTTGCAACCTTTTTCATTACTTCCATCGTGAGATGGTTTCTGTCACATGCAACGCTTGCAATTTCATATATAGGGGCAAGTTCGTGTTGAGCAGGGGCAACTTCGTTGTGTTTTGTTTTGCTTGTAATGCCAAGTTTCCAAAGTTCAACGTCAAGTTCTGCCATAAACTTGCCAACTCTGTCTTTAAGGTTGCCATAATAGTGGTCATCCATTTCCTGACCTTTTGGTGGCATTGCACCAAACAAAGTTTTGCCGGCAAACTTCATATCAAGTCTTTGGCTGTGATATTTTTCATCAACCAAAAAATATTCCTGTTCTGCACCGATAGAAGGGGTAACTCGTTTTGTTTTGCTGTCACCCAAAAGTCTCAAAAGACGAACGGATTGTTTAGAAACAACTTCCATACTGCGAAGGAGTGGTGCTTTTTTGTCCAACGCTTCGCCTGTGTAACTTGTGTATACAGTTGGAATGCAAAGAGTGCCGTCTTTTACAAATGCAGGGCTTGTGCAATCCCACACTGTGTAACCACGTGCTTCAAAAGTGGCACGCAAACTGCCACTAGGAAAGCTCGATGCATCGGCTTCGCCTTTTACAAGGTTTTTTCCGCTGAACTCCATAATCACTTCGTCAGGGCTGATGAGTGACAAAAATGCGTCGTGTTTTTCAGCAGGACTGCCTGTGAGTGGAATGAACCAGTGACAATAGTGTGTTGCACCAAGTTCAATAGCCCAGTCTTTCATTGCAGTTGCAACAACCTCGGCAATTGCACTGTCAAGTTCTTCGCCGTCTTTGATAGTTTGCTTCAAAGACATATATACGTTTTTAGGCAATTTTGAGCGCATAACGCTGTCGTTAAATACGTTGCTTGCAAAGAGCGACGTCAAATTGCATGAGCTGCTCATAATGCACCTCCAAAAATTTTACAATATATAATTAAGTTTATCAAAAAGGGTGTCTTTTAGCAAGATAAAAAATAATATGCATACCTTTGTTATTTTTTTAATAAAATTTGGTATGTTTTGTGAAAAAAAGTTTAAATTGAGTGTTGCAAAAACAGG
>JAFVQA010000094.1 GCA_017505015.1 Clostridia bacterium | reverse complement strand
TGGTCAACGTTTTGGTGAAATGGAAGTTTGGGCACTCGAAGCATATGGTGCTGCAAACATCTTGCAGGAAATTTTGACTGTAAAATCAGACGACGTAGAAGGCCGTCTCAAAACTTACAACAGCATTTCTCAACCAAAAGACAAAAAAGGTGCAGACACAGCTGCTCCAAGCTTGCCAGAAGCATTCAACGTGTTGCTCAAAGAGTTGCAATCACTTGCTCTTGACGTAAAAACACTCAATGAAGACGGCGAAGAAATCGTTGTTGGCGAAATGATTGACGACGAACGCGAAATGGTAGAAGCTGCAATGAAAGCAACTGACGACCGCAAAGAAGTTGAACTCACGTTTGACGAAGAAATCGGTGCTGGCGTTGTTGACGACGACTTCAACTTTGACGTTGACGACGAAGACGACGTATTTGGTGACGATACTTTCGGCGACGATGCATTTGACTTGTTCGAAGATGACGACATGGACGACATGTTCGATTCTGACGAAGAATAATTATTCAGGAGGTAAACGGAATTTATGTCTAAACTTTGCAATCTTAATTCTATCAGAATTGGTATAGCCTCTCCTGAAAAAATCAGAGAATGGTCTCATGGCGAAGTAACAAAGCCAGAAACTATAAACTATCGCACGTTCAAACCGGAAAAAGACGGTTTGTTCTGCGAAAAAATCTTTGGACCTACAAAAGACTGGGAATGTCACTGTGGCAAATACAAACGTATTCGCTACAAAGGCGTTGTATGTGACAAATGTGGCGTAGAAGTTACAAAATCAAAAGTTCGTCGTACACGTATGGGTCACATTGAGTTGGCAGCACCTGTATCACATATCTGGTACTTCCGTGGTGTGCCATCTCGCATGGGTCTTTTGCTTGACATCTCTCCAAAAGTGTTGGAACAAGTTTTGTATTTCCAAAACTTTATCGTGCTTGATGCAGGCGAAACAGGTCTTTACAAAAAACAAATTCTCTCAGACAGAGAATACAGAGAAGCTCTCGATAACTATGGCTCAAAAGCATTCCGCGTTGGTATGGGTGCAGAAGCTATCAAAGAACTTTTGCAGGAAGTAGATCTTGAAAAAGAAGCTGCCGAACTCAAAAACATTATCGAAACTTCAAGCGGTCAAAAGAAACTCCGTGCGGTAAAACGTATTGAAATCGTTGAGTCTTTCCGCAAATCTACAAACAAACCAGAATGGATGATTTTGGACGTGTTGCCGGTTATTCCACCGGAACTCCGCCCAATGGTACCATTGGAGGGTGGCAGATTTGCGACAAGCGACCTTAACGACTTGTATCGCAGAGTTATCAACCGCAACAACCGTCTTAAAAGACTTAAAGAAATGAACGCTCCTGACCTCATCATCCGCAACGAAAAACGTATGTTGCAAGAGGCAGTAGACGCTCTTATCGACAACGGCAGAAAAGGCAAGGCAGTTTCTGGCGCAGGCAACAGAGAACTCAAATCACTCTCTGGCTTGCTCCGCGGTAAACAAGGTCGTTTCCGTCAAAACTTGCTTGGTAAACGTGTAGACTACTCTGGTCGTAGCGTTATCGTCGTTGGTCCAGAACTTAAACTTCACCAATGTGGTTTGCCAAAAGAAATGGCTTTGGAACTTTTTAAACCTTTCGTAATGCGCAAACTTATTGAAGAAAACGATTGTGCAAACATCAAGAGTGCAAAACGTCGCATCGAAAGAGCAGACGGCAAAGTTTGGGACGTATTGGAAAAGGTTATCAAAGACCACCCAGTTCTTCTCAACCGTGCCCCTACGTTGCACAGACTTTCTATTCAAGCGTTTGAACCTGTTCTCATCGAGGGCAGAGCCATCAAACTTCACCCATTGGTATGTACAGCCTTCAACGCCGACTTCGACGGTGACCAAATGGCTGTTCACGTTCCATTGTCTGTTGCTGCACAGGCAGAAGCAAGATATCTTATGCTTGCAAGCAACAACATTCTTAAATTGTCAGACGGCAAACCAGTTGTTACACCTTCACAAGATATGGTTATGGGTAGTTACTACCTCACAATCGACAAAGAAGGCGCAAAAGGTGGCCCAATTTCATCAGAAATCGAAGGTATTGCATCTGTTATCGCAAGCGAAGGTAAGGTAGAAGTTATCATTCGCAACGACAGCGAATCAAGAGCATA
>JAFVQA010000093.1 GCA_017505015.1 Clostridia bacterium | reverse complement strand
GGCAACGTATTTATGGTTGTGCTAACTATCCTGATTGCAAATTTGTCAGCTGGGATATTCCAACAGGCACAAAATGCCCTGATTGTGGACAACACCTTGTAAAAAAGGTTCAAAGAGACAAAACAACACTCATTATGTGCAGTAATAGAGAGTGTCATTTTAAATCAGAGGAAAAAAATGAAAATTGACGTAATAGGCGCAGGTCTTGCCGGTTGTGAATGTGCAATGCAAATCGCAGACAGGGGATTTGAGGTTAATCTTATCGAAATGAAACCTATCAAAAAATCTCCTGCTCATCACGTTGACACTTTTGCAGAGCTTGTTTGTAGCAATTCGCTCAAATCAAACGACGTAAATACTGCAGGTGGTTTGCTTAAAGAAGAATTGCGAATTTTGGGCTCGCACGTTATCGAATGTGCAGATAAAACAAGAGTTCCTGCGGGCGGTGCTTTGGCTGTTGACAGAGATTTGTTCAGTCAGGCTGTTACAGAAAAAATAAAAAGTTACAAAAATATAACTGTTATTAACAAAATAGCAGAAAAGGCAGAAGGTGATATCACTGTTTTTGCATCAGGCCCACTTACAGACGAGGCTTTGATTGGAGAAATTTCACGTCTTTGCAAAAATGACTTTTTGCACTTTTTCGATGCTGCAGCACCAATTATAACTTATGACAGTATAGATTTTGAAAGTGCTTTTATTTCAAGCAGATATGATAAAGGCACAGACGATTATATAAACTGTCCAATGAACAAAGAAGAGTTCGAAGCATTCTGGAATGAGCTCGTAAAGGCAGAAACAGCTCATGTTAAAGATTTTGAAGAAAATATGGTTTTCGAGGGTTGCATGCCTATTGAAGTTATGGCAAAACGTGGCATGGATACAATCAGATTTGGCCCATTAAAACCAGTTGGCCTTGTTGATCCACGCACTGGCAGAAGACCATGGGCTGTTTTGCAGCTTCGCAAAGAAAACAATTACAACACAATGTATAATTTGGTGGGTTTTCAGACTCACCTTACATGGCCAGAGCAACGTAGAGTATTTTGCTTGATACCTGCACTTAAAAATGCAGAATTTGTCAGATATGGTGTTATGCATAAAAACACTTATATAAATTCTCCTGATTTGCTGGACAAAAATTTTGCTATGGTCGATAATCAAAATATATATTTTGCAGGTCAGATTTCTGGTGTGGAAGGTTACGTAGAGTCTATTGCAAGTGGTCTTGTTGCAGGTTTGAGCATAGTAAACAAACTGCAGGGCAAACCTCAATTAGATTTTTCCACACAAACAATCACAGGTGCCCTTGCACAATATATTTCGAGCGCAAATGGCAAACATTTTCAACCTATGAATGCTAACTTTGGCATTCTTGACGGTCTTGATTATAACGAAAGAGACAAACAGAAGAAAAAACAAGCGTTGGCAAGCCGTTCGGTAGACAAAATGAAACAAATTGCTACTCTTATAAAATAAGGAGGAGTCATGTCAGAATATAATTTTAGCGCTTTTAAAGGCACAACTATCTGTGCCGTGAAAAGAGACGGACAAATTGCCGTTGCTGGTGACGGTCAAGTCACTTTTTCAGAAACTGTTATTTTAAAAAACAATGCGGTAAAGGTTCGCAGAATTTATGACTCAAAAGTAGTTATCGGTTTTGCAGGAACTGTTTCAGATGCATTTTCTTTGAGCGAAAAATTCGAGGCTATGTTGCAAAAATACAGTGGCAATCTTATGCGCAGTGCAGTAGAACTTGCCGACTTGTGGCGCAATGACAAAGCTGTCAGAAAGCTCGAAGCAATGATGATCGTTGCAGATAAAGACACAGTTTTGCTTGTTAGTGGATCTGGCGAAGTTATCGAGCCAGAAGGTGGGGTGTGTGCAATTGGCAGTGGTGGCAATTTTGCTTTGGCTGCGGCACGTGCTTTATATAGCGAAACAAACTTGTCTGCAAAAGAAATTGCCGAAAAAGCATTGAAAATTGCGGGTGAAATGTGCATTTACACAAATTCACATATTACTGTGGAGGTGGTATAATATGAGTATGACACCAAAACAAATCGTTAACGAACTTGATAAATATATTATTGGTCAGGACGAAGCGAAAAAAGCAGTTGCAGTTGCTCTTCGTAACAGATATCGTCGCAGCAAACTTAGTGAGGCAGATAGAGAAGAAATAACTCCAAAAAATATTATTATGAAAGGCCCGACTGGTGTTGGTAAAACAGAAATTGCAAGACGTCTTGCAAAACTTGTTAAAGCACCTTTCCTCAAGGTAGAAGCTACTAAATATACCGAAGTCGGTTACGTAGGCAGAGACGTTGAGTCAATGATAAGAGATTTGGTAGAAGTTTCTATCCGCCTTGTAAAAGAAGAAACTCTCAAAGATGTTTCAGAAAAAGCAAAACAAACTGCAATAAACAAAATTGCACATTTGCTTTCTAAAAACAAAGATGAAATTCCGGAGGGCATCACAAGAGAACAACTTAAACAAGAAGTTTTGTCACACAATCTTGATAACCTTGTTATAGAAATTGAAGTTGCAGATGCTCCAAAACCAATGGAAATTGTTCCTGGCAGTGGAACAGAAATTAATATCGGCAACATTTTTGGCGATATGTTCCCTAAAAAGACTAAAAAACGTAAAGTTACAGTCAAAGAAGCTTTGGAAATTTTAACCAATGAAGAAGCTGACAGACTTATAGATATGGACAACGTTTATAGTGAGGCAATTCGTCGCGCTGAAAACGAAGGTATCATATTTATTGACGAAATTGATAAAATTGCAGGAAAAGGAGGCAATGGTCACGGCCCTGACGTTTCACGAGAGGGTGTTCAACGTGACATTTTGCCAATTGTAGAGGGTTGCAATGTTTCAACAAAATATGGCAACATTAGAACAGACTTTATTTTGTTTATAGGCAGTGGTGCGTTTCAGGTTACAAAAGTTCAGGATCTTATTCCAGAACTGCAAGGTCGCTTCCCAGTGTTGGTAGAACTCAACAGTCTTTCTAAAGATGATTTTGTTCGCATTCTGACAGAACCTCAAAATGCAATTACAGGTCAATATCAAAAATTGCTTGGTGTGGATAACATTAAACTTGATTTCACGCCAGAGGGCATAAAAGAAATTGCAGAAATTTCTTATGACCTTAACGTTACTGCAGAGGATATCGGTGCAAGACGACTTCAGGGTGTACTCGAACTCTTGCTTAACGACGTTTCTTATCAGGTTGACGGCAGTGACGAAATTAAAACGGTTGTTATTGACAAAGAATTTGTGGATAAAAACCTCGCAAAAGAAACCAAAAACTTTAACATTAAAAAATATATTTTGTAAGCAAGGTGAAAAACTATGGCTGAATTTTTGACAGGTATGAAAAGAACTGTAAAATGTGGTGACGTGACTGTAGATATGGTCGGTCAAGAAGTTACAGTTATGGGTTGGACAAACAGAAGAAGAAATCTTGGGTCTCTCGTATTTTTCCAGATCAGAGATATTTCTGGTATTGTTCAGGCGGTAATCGACAGCAACAAAGTTTCTGCAGAACTTTTTGAAAAAGCAGAACAAGTAAAACTCGAATATGTTATTGCTGTAAAAGGTGTTGTTGCAAAAAGAACAGGTCCAAACGTAAACCCAAATATGAAAACAGGTGAAATCGAAATTGAAGTAACAGAACTTCGCATTTTGTCAGAAGCAGAAGTTACTCCATTTAACGTTGGCGATACAAACGCAGGTGAAGCATTGCGTCTTAAATATCGCTATCTTGACCTTCGTCGTGAAGATTTGCAACGCAATCTTATTGTTCGCAGCAAAATTGCACAAACAACAAGGAGATATCTTTCTGACAACGGCTTTTTGGAAATTGAAACTCCATTTTTGGGTAAATCTACTCCAGAAGGCGCAAGAGACTATCTTGTTCCAAGTCGTGTGCATCCAGGCAAATTCTATGCATTGCCACAATCACCACAAATTTTTAAACAACTTTTGATGGTTGCTGGTATGGATAGATACTTCCAGATTGCAAAATGTTTCCGTGACGAAGACTTGAGAGCAAACCGTCAGCCAGAGTTTACACAAATTGATATTGAAATGTCATTTGTGGATAAAGAAGAAGATATCTTTGAAGTTATCGAAGGTCTTATCTACAATATCTTTAAAGACGTTAAGGGTATGGAGCTTGCTCGTCCATTCAATCGCATGAGTTACAATGATGCAATGGCATTGTATGGTTCTGACAAACCTGACCTTCGTTTTGACATGCAACTTAAAGATATTTCAGAAGTTGTTAAAGGTTGTGGCTTTGGCGTATTCGAATCTGCTTTGGAAACTGGTGCAGTTAAATGCATCGTTCTTAAAAATCACGAAGGTGACGTTAGCAGAAAAGAAATTGACAAACTTACTGACCTTGTAAAAACATATAAAGCAAAAGGTCTTGCATATTATGGCAAAAACAAAGATGGTGGAGTAAGATGTTCATTTACAAAATTTGTTTCACCAGAATTTTTGGATAAACTTGCAGATGCTTGTGGCATTGAAAACAATGACCTTGCATTTATCGTTTCAGATGCAAATTATGAAACAGCTTGTATTTCTTTGGGCGCATTGAGATGTCATCTTGCAGAAAAATTCGGCATGATCGACCCAGAAAAATTCGAAATTTTGTGGCTTACTGACTTCCCACTATTTGAGTATGACGAAGAAGATCAACGCTACGTTGCAAAACACCACCCATTTACTTCACCTAAAAACGAAGACGTTCCTCTTATGAAAACTGCTCCTGACAAAGTAAGAGCAAAAGCATATGATCTTGTTATTAACGGCGAAGAAGCAGGTGGTGGCAGCCTTAGAATTTATAACAGAGATATTCAAAAACTCATGTTTGAAACTCTTGGCTTTACAGATGAACAAATTGCACAAAAATTCGGTTTCTTTGTAAATGCATTCAACTATGGCACACCTCCTCACGGTGGCATTGCATTTGGTCTTGACAGACTTACAATGCTTTTGACAAACACAGCATCTATCAAAGATGTTATCGCATTCCCAAAAATGCAAAATGCATGTGACCTTATGTCAGAAGCACCAAACGTTGTAGAAGAAAAACAACTTAAAGAACTTGGAATTGAAATTTCAAAACAAGAAAAATAATTTTGTTTGTAACGGGCTGATTTTATATTAGTCCGTTGCAATGTTTTTAAAATTAACAGCTATGCAAGGATTTTCTCAAAGAACAGTTGCCTTAATTGGTGAAGAAAGTTATCAAAAACTAAAAAACAGCAAGGTGCTCATTGTTGGTCTGGGTGGTGTTGGGGGTTTTGTTGCAGAGTTTCTTGCCCGTGCAGGAATTGAAAATATGACTCTTGTTGATGGTGATGACGTAGAACAGACAAACCTTAACAGACAGATTATTGCAACATGCGACACTGTAGGAATGGCAAAAACAGAGGCTCTTTCCAAAAGGTTGAAAACAATCAATCCGGATATCAGACTTGATTGCAAAAAAACAAGATTTAACCAAAATACTGTTGACGAAATATTTGACAAAGAGTATGATTTTGTAATAGACGCAATTGATTCTGTTGCAGACAAAGTTTTGCTTATCATTACGGCAAAACAAAAAAATATTCCCGTTGTTTGTGCAATGGGGGCTGGGAACAGATTTGATATACCTTCGTTTGAAGTTAAAGATATTTTTAAAACAGAAAACGATGGTCTTGCAAAAGTTGTAAGGAAAAAACTGAGAGAAAATCAAATTAAAGACGTGCCGTGTGTCTGTGCAAAAAGCAATTCGCACAGGGTAGATGGTGTTATAGGC
>JAFVQA010000092.1 GCA_017505015.1 Clostridia bacterium | reverse complement strand
TTTGAGTAATTTTATCTCCGATTTGCAAGCCCACATCACATGCTGGCGAACAAGCACCATTTTCGGTTATTATCTGACTGAAGCCAACAATTTCCACACAATCGTTATTTAAACTGATCCCTATTGGAATTCCACCTAAAATAACTTGTTTCTCTTTGTAAGTTTGTTTTTGTGGAAAAAACATATTATTTATATCATCAAACAAATCATTTGTCGTAGCAAAAACTGCATTTGGAATTATTGAAATAATTGTAAATATTAAACAAAAAAATAAAACTAACCTTGTTTTTTTCATTGTCACCTCGCAACAAAGTTAGTTTGAATAGTTTTTGTGTCTTTATTCACAAAAACACCCTCAAACGAGAGTGTTTTTGTTTATAAACTGTTTTTATATTGATTTGCCCAATTTATAAGGTCTTTTGCGTGAAGTTGACCATAATCGCCAATGTCTCCCGCAACAAGGCGAGCAATTTCACAAATTTTTCCACTTTCATCAAGCTTTTTAACAGATGTTTTTGTTTTTTCTTGTTCAACGAATTTTTCTATAAGCAAGTGTTCATCAGACATTGCTGCAATTTGAGGCAAGTGAGTAATTACCAAACATTGATAATCATGTGACACTTTAGCAAGCTTTTGTCCAACTACTTCTGCAATTTTGCCACTTATGCCAGTGTCAATTTCGTCAAATACCATTGTTGGTATTTTTTCGATTTTTGCAGTGATATTTTTGAGAGCAAGCATAAATCTGCTCATTTCACCACCACTTATTATTTTTGACAATGGTTCAACAGGTTCGCCTTTGTTTGCTGAAAAATAAAACTCAACGTTGTCAAAACCGTTTACACCACAACCAGAAAAGACTTGCTTTGAAGGAATTTCGTCAAAAACAACTTTAAACGTTGTGTTTTTCATACCCAAATCGCAAAGTTCAGACATAATTTTTTCTTCTATTTGCAAAGCGACATTTTTACGATAATCAGATAACTGCAAACTCACCTCATAAAGTTCGTTTAATGCCTGTTGTTTTTGCTTTTTAAGTTTTGCAACAAGTTCGTCTGCATTTTGAAACTCGTCTAATTTTTGTTTTGAATTTTCGCAAAAATCCAAAATTTCCTGAATACTGCCACCATATTTACGTTTAAGCAGTTTTATTTTATCAAGTCTTGCTTCTATTCTATCAAGCTCGAATTGATCGAAAGACAAATTAGCCAAAATATCATCTAAGCTTTCTGCAATATCCTGAATTTCATATTTTACAGAATTAAGCCGTTGATAAAGTTGGTCATATTGTTCGTCAAGATTGTTTATTTGTGACAAATAACTTGCAGATGAACTCACGTTTGAAAGCGAATTTGCCTGACCGTTCAACAAATCTAACGCAGAAGAACAAGCATAAGAAATTTTTTCTACTGACTGACTCTTTTTCTTTTGCAAAAGCAATTCTTCATCTTCGCCAACAGAAAGTTCTGCAAGTTCAATTTCATTTATCTGATAAGACAACATGTCAATA
>JAFVQA010000091.1 GCA_017505015.1 Clostridia bacterium | reverse complement strand
AGTTTATTTTAGATTTAAATGCAATTACATCAGATGCATTGGCTCGAAATCGAATATTTATGGATATACTAAAGAAACATTAAGTATATTTTATATAATAAACTTATTTTGTAAAAGAAACATTGGGTTGATAAAATAAAAGCATTTTATAAGAAAAGGAGCTACTCAAACGAGTAGCCCTTTTTTGTTTGAGTTGAGGTTGGGGAACTTTTTGCTGTTATATAGGTTGTGAAAAAACTCCCCCAAGGATTTTGTTGGTTAATTGATTGTTATATTATTTTTTGGATATTGAATCAACTGTGGTTGGTTGTTAGAGCTTGTTGGCTTTTTCTTTGATGATGTCTATGCCTTGTTTTGAAATTGCAAGATAATATTTTTGAGTTACAACAGGGCTGCCGTGACCCATTTGATTGCAAAGGATGTGTGTTGGTGTGTTGAGTTCGGCAAGAATAGTTCCATACGTATGCCTTAAATAGTGGTATTTAAAGTGTATGCCAAGAGTTTCCTTTATTGTTTTGGAGTGATACTTCATTGAGTTTACTGTTTGAATTTTTCCATTTGGCAAAGTGTTTACTAAAGCAAGTGACGAAATGAGTGAGCCATTGGTGTTATAAATCATCGTTTGGTTTTGTTTGCGTTGCAGGCTGAGTTTTTCATCCAATGCATCGACTGCTTGTTGTTTTATTTTGAGCAAGTGTTGTTTTAACGTTTCACTCATATATACTTTTCTTTTTGCATTGCGTGTTTTCAGCCTGACAAGTTTGATGAGTCCATCTTGATATTGCATTTGTCTTTCTATGTTTATGCAATCGTTGTCAAAGTCAATATCCGTCCATTTCAAGCCATAGCATTCGTTTATACGCAAGCCACAATAACGACCAAGCAAATATGCTGTTTCTGCATTAGTGTCTTTAAAATACTCGTCAAGTCGTGACAATTCATCTCTGTCAAAGCATTTAATATCTGTGTCTTCATCAGCCCTCATTTTAGGCATATGAATCTTTGTATTTTTGTTTACGCAAAGGGTGTTATACTTGTCAACGTCCAAAATATTTTTAGAATATGCTTGTCCAAAGATAAGATAAAACATCTTCAAAAAACCCTGCACATATTGATAAGCACGCTGTTCTTCGTGATAGAGAAATGAAAGATAATCATTTATTTCTGAAACAGTTATGCTGTCAATGATTCGTTTGCCATATCTTGCGGACAGGTGGTTTCGCCATAACGAATCTTGCTTTCTGATTGTGCCATAAGCTTTGCCAAATCGTCCATTTTTGCAATATTCTTGATACACGTCGTCAACAGTATACTTTTTGACAACAGGTTTTGCGTTTCTGTTTGCGTGTTCATATTTAAGTGCTTGTTCTCTTGCTTTGATTGCAGCCTTTTCTGTTTTGAGAGGGTTGCCAAATTCGTCCTTTGTTCGTTTGACGTCTTTTTTAATTCTGTCAATGATTATTGAGAAGCGAAAACCCCACATGCCATTTGCCAATTGAAAAGTGCCTTTCTTTTTGTTTTGTGACATAATAATTTACCTCTAAAAGTGGAATGAAAGTGGAATTTTTCATATTTCCAATTGTTGAGGGTTTGCAAAAAGTGGAAGTTGGCAAAAGTTGAAATTGCTAAAAAAAAGGCTTTTTACAAGCAAAAAGGATGGTTTAGAACAAGTTTTTACTTATAGATGCAAAGTCAACTGCGGTTGCAGGGTTCGAGATGTGACAAGTCGAAGCAAGACACGGCAAAGCGTTTGAAGGTCTTTATAACAGATATTTTAAATAATCAACCGAAACGTCTAATCTTTGGTTGAAAAAAATAAATAACTGTTTGACAATCAAAACATAATTTAGTCATTAAGGACGAAAGTCTTTAATAACTCACAGATGAAATGTTGTTTCTTTGTCTGTGAGATAAACAAAAAAGCAAGGGCAAAAAGCCCAACCTTGCCTCATGAAATGTTGTTTCTTTGTGAGGCAGGGGAACAAAACAAACAAGCCACCAGACTATATTAAGCTGGTCTGACGGCAGTTGCAAAAGGCTATATTAAGTTTGCCTTTGTTGCAACGATAAACAAACAAATTTCTTTTCCAAAAACTCATATTAAAAGAGCGTGTTCCCCTTACGCTCTTTTATTTTTTAGTTAACAGTGGAGTATTTTTGTATTTACAAAGATACGTGTCTTGTTTTTTGCTAAAATCAGATAAAAAATTGCAAAAATTTTTGTTGTTAGTATGCAAAAATTTTGCTTTAGTGGGTGTTTTTGTTTACACCTGCATATTGAAAGTTTGACAACGATATGATATACTTTGTATAAGAAAAATTTGGATAAAAAAGGAGTGGCTCGTTTATATGGCAGAAAAAAAGAAAAAGAGTAAAGAACAACAAAAACGAGACCTTGCAAAACTTGCGGCGGCAGGTGCTGCGGCTGGTTATGCGGCAGGAAAAATAGCAAAAGGCAAAAAACGTGGTAAAAAGGCTAAACGCCGTGCTGCTGTGGTTGGCTTTTTGATGGCACTCATAATTGTGGCTGTGGGTGCTATGTATTATTTTGACGTAAAGCCACTGGACAAAGACTTTTTTGATGGAAAGTTTAAGTCATGGTATATTTCGCCTGACGATTTTGTTGCAAGTGACGGCAATTTGCAAATTCGTTATCTCGACATTGGTCAAGGAGACTGCATTTTGGTTCAGTTGCCTGACGGCAAAAATATGCTTATCGATGCAGGCAAAAACAACAGTGCAACTGAAACAAAAATTCTCAATACACTTGACGAGCTTGGCATAGACACAATTGACTATGGTGTGCTCACTCATACAGACAGCGACCATATTGGTGGCATGGATGCCGTTATCGAAAGTGATGCAGTTACTTTCAAAAACGTATATATGCCTTTGATTAAATCATCAAAATATAAACCAGAACTGGTAGAAAACTGGTATGCAGAGGCAAAAACTTCTTATCTCAGCGAAATCAGCAAAAACGAACCTGCCGGTTTTGAAATTGGTCAAATCACAACACAAGTTTATGCTGACGTTGTAAAGGCAATTGACGAAGAAGGTTGCAACGTGTTTTTCTCTTTTGAAGGTATGAAAATAACAAATGCAACAAACGAATATGTGTTTGATTTTTATTTGCCTGGTTATGAACAATATGACGAAGATTTCAACACTGCATTTGAAAAGAACAACGTATCACCAATTATGATACTTAAATTCAATGGCAAAAAAATTATGTTTACAGGTGACTGTGACGATGCAGAAAGCTTTTTCCTTTCAGACGTTTTGTCAAAAGGAATAGATGCAGACGTTGACGTTTTGAAAGTTGCTCACCATGGCGGTCAAGACAGCACAAGCCCAGACTTTTTGTCAGTGGTAAAACCAGAATATTCTGTAATTTCTGTTGGCGAAAACAGCTATGATCACCCAAGAAAAGCCGTTATTGACAGACTTAACGACGTGGGTAGCAAAATTTTTACAACACAAGACAAAGGCGACATCATTTTGACAATAAAAGGTGACAAAATGGGTTGGGCTTTTGAAAAAGACAACAGCAGTTATGGTTCTGCTTCAGAATATGAGGGTGAAGACCTTTCTGTTTCATATTTGCCAAACTTTGTATATGCAAGGAGTTATGCATCATGAAAATTTTGGTTATCAATGGTGTAAACCTGCACATGCTTGGCAAACGTAAAGCAGAACACTATGGAACGATGACTCTTGCACAGTTAGAAGAAATGGTGCGTGATCACGCTCAAAAACAAGGTGTTGACACAGAGTTTTTTCAATCTAACTGTGAGGGTGCACTGGTAGACAAAATCACTCAAAACGACAGTGACGCCATAATTATAAACGCAGGTGCATATACACATTATTCTTATGCCATTGCAGACGCTATCGAGTGTTGTGGCAAGCCTGTGGTAGAAGTGCATTTGTCAGACGTGGAAAACAGAGAAGGTTTCAGAAAAATAAGCGTGCTTACTCCTGTTTGTGCAACAAGATTTTTCGGCAAAAAACAAGTGAGTTATTTTGAGGCTGTCGACTGGTTGGTAAAAAACGTATGAAAAGACATATCGCTTTGATAGGCGTAGAACAAAAACAAAAATGCGTTGCATCACAACTTGCAAATTTGCTTGAAATGATGGTGTTCGACTGTGAACAATACGTTTGTTTCAACCATTCTATGACAGTCGACCAAATCATTAAAAAAGCAAACGTAACTTATTTTAAAAAGCAGGTGTCAAAATCAATTCGTGAACTTGATGATTTGCAAAATATGGTTTTTGTGTCTTGCAACGAACATTTGCTTTCTGTAAGTGATTTGCAAAACCTCGGTGAATATTGCTACGTGATATATTTGTTTGATAGTGCAAGCCTTTTAAATGACGGCAATACTTTTGATATAAAGGATGAAAAATTTATGCAACTTTGTATCAGTGCTGACAAATGATATCGTTCTCGTTGCGATTTTTCGGTTGATATGCATAATTTTGACGAAAATCAAACGGCAGAAAAAATTTGCAGGTGGTTGCAGACACTTGTTTAATAAAACATACAAACGCTCTCAAAAAGAGGGCGTTTTTATTTGCAAAATTTTATAGTTCGGTTTTGACTTTTGTGCTGTTGTTTGATACAATTTCTGTTATGGAAAAGCAAACTAAAAAGCTTTCTGCAAAAACAAAAGTGTCTTTTGCACTTGGCGACGTTTTTGGCGGTGGCTCTTTTAACATAATCAACTTTATGTATCCTGCATATGCGGCACTCACACTTGGTCTTGGTGCTTCACTTGCAGGTATAATCGTGCTTATTTCTAAAATATGGGATGCCATTACCGACCCGATAATGGGGCAGATAAGTGACAGAACGTCAAGCCGAATGGGCAAACGAAGGATATACATTCTCATTGCATCGCCACTTGTGCTTGTGGGCATGTTGTTGCTGTTTTTCCCTTGGGGTGCAGAAAGCACTGCACTCAGGTTTGTTCTTGCCTTGATTTCATATATGTTTTTTTCTGCCGTGCAGACAATGGTTATGATACCATATTATTCGCTTTCAAGCGAAATTTCTGCCGATTATACCCAAAGGGCAAATGCAAACACGTTGAGACTTGCTTTTTCTGTTTTTTCTTCAATAATATGCGTTGCAGTGCCAAACCTTATTGTAAATGCAATAGGTCAGCCAAACGGATATATCGTTATGTCACTTTGTTTTGGCACTTTGTTTATGCTTGTGTTGCTTTGCACTGCACTTTTTGCAAAAGAAGAAGTAATAACGCCAAAAAGCAACGAAAAATTCAGTTTTAAACAGTTTTTAAAACCGTTAAGAAACAAATCTTTTCGTGAATATATGGCAATGCACGTGTGTGCCAGCATAACTATGGCAACAATGAGCAGCATCTTTTTCTTTTACGTGATGTACGTTGTTAAAAGTGGCAACACACTTGCAAACGGTGGTGCGGGCGATGGTCTTGGCACTCTTGCTGCGGGCGTTATGTTCGTTATGCAGATTTTTGCTTTGCCGTTTTATTTAAAAATGATAAACAAAAAAGGCAAGGCATTTACATATCGCTTTGGTGCAACATGGTGGATAGTTGTGGCACTTTGTCTGCTTGCTTTGCCTGCTAATATTCCAGACAGTCAAAACTGGCTTATATTCGTTATTTGTGGTGTGTTTGGCTTTGGTGTGTCAGGTGCTGTTCTTGTTCCGCACACAATGATTGGCGACGTAAACGATGCCTGTCAGTTGCAGTTTGGTGAAAGGATGGAAGGTGCTGTGTCTGGTCTGCTCAACTTTGCAAACAAGGTTTGTCAGGCTGTTGGCGTTGGCCTTGTTCTTAACCTGTTGGAACTTGTGGGTGGTTTTGTTAATCCCGACCCAGGTCAGCTTGTTGCAAGTCAACCACAATCTGCACAAACAATACTCACGTTGTTTATGGCACTCACACCGCTTGTTGTGATGACGTTTGGCATAGTGATATCATTCAGATATAAAATAACAAAACAAAAACAAAACGAAATTTTGCAATTTAACCAAAAATATAATCAGGCACAAAACAAAGAGTGTCTGCAAAACGAAAAACAAAATTTGCTGGATAGCTTGTAATGAAAATAAAAAAGATAAGCAAAACGTTGTACGTTGCAGGTCAGTTTTTTAACAAACAAAGGTTAAAAAGACTCAACTTTCAACTTAACGACAATGCAACTGAAAAAATGGACAGGGCGCATATTGTGCTGGCAAATCACTGCAGTGTTATGGATTATCGTATCACTACTTTTGCCATGCGCAAAAACAAGGCTTATCACGTAACGACAAAAAGCATTTTTGCAGGCAAAAAGTTTTGGCTGAAACGAGTTGGTGCTTTGCCAAAAGTTCAGTTTGTGCCAAGTTTTGAACTGATAAAACAAATTAAACAGGTTGTAGAAAATGGCAACCACGTGCTTGTTTTTCCAGAGGGGGCTGTGTCTTTTGACGGCACAAATCGCATAATAAGCAACGCGGTTTCAAAACTGATAAAAAAACTTGGTGTCCCCGTTGCCGTCATTAACATAAAGGGCACGTATCTTGCAAAACCACGCTATAACGAAAGCAAATTTAACAAGGTAGACAAAATTGTTGCAGATTTTGACGTTATTCTTGATGAACAACAGGTTTCACAAATGACTGTTGAGCAAATTCATCAAAAAGTGGTTTCAAGCCTGCATTTCGACGTGTGGAAGTGGAACAAACAAAACGACGTAAAAACTTTTGGCAACCTTGTTGCAGGGCTTGATAACCTGTTGTTTGAATGTGTTTATTGCAACGGCAAAATGACTGTAGAAAACGATATGCTTGTGTGCAACAAATGTGGTAAGCAATGGAGCATAGATGAGTATTATCGCCTGCACAATGCAAGCAACGAGCTTACAATAGCACAATGGTTTGACAATCAACGCAAAAACATATACAAAAAATTAAAAGTAGACGAATTTTGTTTGCAATCGCACGTAAAGGTGCAATTGTTAGATGGTTTCAATGGTTTTAAACAAGTTGGTCACGGTGTTTTTACACAAGGTGTGCACGGTGTGACCTTCAATGGTGTTATCAACGGTGTAAAAACAGACCTGACCTTTGAGTCTAAAAAACACTGGTCTGTGCCTGTCGGCAACAATTTTATAGAGTTGAGTCAACAAGGCAATACCTATCGTTTTTTGTTTTCCGAAGGTGGCTATTCAATAAAAAGTGCTGTTGCTATCGAAGAAGCATATAAAATTTGCAAAAATAGTTAAAAAACAAAACTGAATGTAAAAATAAAACTGCTGTCAAAAAATGCGAAATTTGCATTATGACGGCAGTTTTTGTTTTATGCACAAATGAGCATACGTACATTTGTTTTTTGACAAAAGGGGAGTCGTTTTGACAAAACCTTTTGTCATTTTTTATTTTGTGATTAGTTTTTGGTTTTCGACAATTTTTGAGTGTCTTTGTTTGCATTTTTTTGTTTTATTTTTGATTTTAAAAACGAGTTGTTCTATTAAATGGTTGACTTTTTATAAGGATACTTTACCATAAAAGCCTTCTCCTTTTGATCAAGGAGAAGGTGTCTGCCGAATGGCAGACGGATGAGGTTTGATTTGTTTATATACTCAACCTCATCACCTGCTATCGCAGGAGCTTCCCCTTGCAAAGTGGAAGCCTTTTTTGTTTTATCAACAAAATAAAAAGACGGTGGTTTCCCACCGTCTTTTGTTTGGGTGTTTTTGACGCAAACCCAAGTGTTTGCTATAAAAACAAAAGGTGGCAGTTGTCTGCCCCCTTTATGTGGGAGAATTTTTGACGCGATTTGATACGGGCTACTGCAAATAATAAATAGTTTATATTATGCATTGTGGTTATAACAAAATTCATTACAAATCGCTACAAAAACAAAAGGTGGCAGTTGCCTGCCACCTTTATTTAATATTTTTTAGGAATTAGTCTTTGTTAGCCAAAGATTTGTAAGTTTCGAGACGAGCTTTTGCGTCAGCTTCGTTCTTAGCGAACATAGCTTCAACAGCTTCGGCACTTCTTACTCTTGCCAATGATTTATAACGTGTTTGTTTACGGATAAATTCTTGGTAACCTTCGTATTTAGGTTCTTTGCTATCAAGAGTGAATGGATTCTTGCCTTGTTCTGCGAGATCAGGGTTGAATCTGTAAAGTTGCCAGTAACCACATTCAACAGCTTTCTTGATTTCTTCTTGAGATTTAGTCATGTTGATACCGTGGTTGATACATGGAGCGTAAGCGATGATGAGTGATGGTCCTTTGTAAGCTTCTGCTTCTTGCATTGCTTTAAGGAGTTGGTTAGGGTTAGCGCCCATACCTACTTGAGCAACGTAAACGTAACCATAGCTCATAGCCATCATACCGAGGTCTTTCTTCTTAACGTTTTTACCTGCAGCAGCGAGTTTTGCAACAGCGCCTGTAGGGCTTGATTTAGAAGCTTGACCACCAGTGTTAGAGTAAACTTCTGTGTCGAGTACGAGAACGTTTACGTCTTCGCCAGATGCGAGAACGTGGTCGAGACCGCCGTAACCGATATCGTATGCCCAACCGTCACCACCGAAGATCCAGATAGATTTTTTAACGAGTTGGTCTTTAGCAGCTTTGATTTCTTCCAATGCAGCTTTGTCTGCAGCAGCAGCGATAGCTTCGTCGATAGCAGCAACTACTTTCTTAGATGCAGCTTTTGAGCCTTCGCCGTTATCAAAGTTGTCAAGCCATTCTTGTGCAGCAGCAGCAAATGCTTCTGTTGTGCCGTCAGCAAGAACTTTGTTCATCAATTCTTTGATGCGGTTTCTTCTTTGACCTACAGCAAGGTTATAACCATAACCAAATTCTGCGTTGTCTTCGAACAAGCTGTTTGCCCAAGCTGGACCACAACCTTCTTCGTTTGTAGTGTATGGGCAAGTTGGAGCAGAACCACCATAGATAGATGAGCAACCAGTAGCGTTAGCGATCATCATTCTGTCACCAAAGAGTTGAGTTACGAGTTTAACGTAAGGAGTTTCACCACAGCCTGCGCAAGCGCCTGAGTATTCAAACAATGGTTGTTCGAATTGGCTACCTTTAACTGTGTATTTGTTCAATGGGTTAGCTACTTTCTTAGCAGCCTTGCTTACTTCGTAATCAGCAAGTTGTTTGTCGATTACTTGTGCAGCTGGTTTCATAGTGAGTGCTTTTTCTTTTGCTGGGCAAACGCTTGCGCAAACACCGCAACCACTACAGTCAAGTGAGCTGATTTCCATAAAGTATTTAGCATCTTTAGCAGCAACGTCAGTTCTTGTAGCAAAGTCAGCTGGGAGTTCTTGAGAACCGTCGATGAGAACAGGTCTGATTACAGCGTGTGGACATGCCAAAGCACATTGGTTACAACCGATACATTTAGAAGCATCCCATTCAGGCAACATTGGAGCAACACCACGTTTTTCGTATTGTGTTGTGCCAGTTGGAACCATACCGTCAGCGTTAAATGCAGATACAGGAAGTGCATCGCCTTTTTCGTATGCGATAGGTTTGATGAATGATTGATAATATTCGTTGTCAGCACCAGCAACCATTGGAACGCCGTTTGTAGCAGTTGCCCATGATTCTGGATATTTAACTTCTTGGAGACCTGCAATAGCGTTGTCGATAGCTTTGTGGTTAGCTTCTACTACTTCTGGACCTTTTTTGCCATAAGATTTGATAACGGCTTTCTTCATGTAACCTTCTGCATCAGTGTAAGGGATGATGTCAGCAAGTTTAAAGAATGCAGCTTGCATTACCATGTTTGTAGATTTAGCAGCACCAGCAGCTTTTGCGATTGCAAGACCGTCGATGTTGTAGAATTTAAGTTTTTTCTTAGCGATTTGTTGTTTTACAACAGCTGGGAGTTCGTGTTCCATTTGTTCAACTGTCCAGTTGCTGTTCAAAAGGAATGTACCGCCTTCTTTAACTTTAGACAACACGTCATATCTTGTGATATAGCTTTGGTTGTGGCAAGCAAGGAAGTCAGCTTCTTCGATGAGGTAGCTTGATTGAATTGGGTTAGGACCAAATCTCAAGTGAGAAACAGTCAAACCACCAGATTTTTTAGAGTCGTATGAGAAATAACCTTGAGCATAAAGGTCAGTGTTGTCACCGATGATTTTAATGCTGTTTTTGTTAGCACCTACAGTACCGTCAGAACCGAGACCGTAGAACATACAACTTGTTGTGCCAGCTGGAGCAACGTTGATTTTTTCGTCAACAACGAGTGAAGAACCAGTAACGTCATCGTTGATACCAACTGTAAAGTGATTTTTGCTGTTTTCAGCAGCAAGGTTTTTGTAGCAAGCGAGGATCATGCTTGGAGTAAATTCTTTAGAACCAAGACCGTATCTGCCGCCGATAACTTTAGCATCTCTGCCCATTTCGTTGAGTGCAGAAACAACGTCGAGGTAAAGTGGTTCGCCAAGTGAGCCAGCTTCTTTAGTTCTGTCAAGAACACAAATGTTTTTAACAGAAGCAGGGATAGCTTCAACAAAGTGTTTAGCTGAGAATGGTCTGTAAAGGTGAACTTTAACCATACCAACTTTTTTGCCGTTAGCGTTGAGATATTGGATAGTTTCGTCTGCAGCATCTGCACCAGAACCCATCAATACGATGATGTCTGTAGCATCAGCAGCACCAACGTAGTCAAAGATGTGGTAAGTTCTGCCAGTAAGGTCAGCAACTTTAGCCATATATTTTTCTACGATTTCAGGAACTGCATTGTAATATTTGTTTGCAGCTTCTCTGTTTTGGAAGTAGATATCAGGGTTTTGAGCTGTACCATATTGAACAGGGTGTTCTGGGTTCAAAGCGCGTGCTCTGAATTCATCAACATATTTTCTGTCCAAAAGTTTGTCCATATCTTCATAAGAGATTTCTTCGATTTTGCTGATTTCGTGGCTTGTGCGGAAACCGTCGAAGAAGTGAAGGAATGGTACTTTCGCTTCAAGAGTAGAAAGGTGAGCTACGAGAGCCAAGTCCATAGCTTCTTGTACAGAGTTGCTTGCGAGCATTGCAAAACCAGTTTGGCGGCAAGCCATAACGTCTTGGTGGTCACCAAAGATGTTAAGAGCGTGCGCTGCGATAGCACGTGCAGAAACGTGGAATACGCATGGGAGCAATTCGCCGGCGATTTTGTACATGTTAGGAATCATCAAAAGCAAACCTTGGCTGGCAGTAAATGTAGATGTCAAAGCACCTGCCAAAAGTGAACCGTGTACTGCGCCTGCAGCACCTGCTTCAGATTGCAATTCTGCCATTCTGATAGGTTGACCAAAGAGATTCAATTTACCTGCTGCTGACATTTCGTCTGCTGCTTCACCCATTGGTGTAGATGGAGTGATTGGGTAAACGGCTGCGACGTCACTGAATGCATAAGCTACGTAGCTGGCAGCAGTGTTACCGTCGATAGTTCTTTTGATAGCCATATTAAAAGTTCCTCCTAAAAAATATATACGTGTTGAAAAGCATAATTACGCAATACGGCATAATTACACTATTTACTTTGATTATTGTAAAACATTTGGGCATTAAAGTCAATGCCAACTTTTAAAATTGATACACATTTTTTTGTTAGTGTGCAATATTTTTTTGTTTTTTAACGTGGCAAAAACAAGCCTTATATATATTAGAGTGAAAAATGCTTTTTGCATGGGATATTTTTCGTCAATCGTTTGGTTAAAAATGTGATGTGTGGTATAATTATGCTGTATGTTTAACAATAGCAAAGAAATCATTAAAGTAAAAGATCTCACTTATATCTACACAACGGTAGACGACGAAGGTAACGAGGTTATTGAGCAGACTGATGCAAAACAGGCAAACGGTTTGCAGGGAGTTTCTCTTTCTGTTTATGAAGGAGAGTTTTTGGCATTGGTTGGACACAACGGCAGTGGCAAAAGCACCCTTGCAAAAACACTCAATGCGCTCATCGTGCCACAGTCTGGCGACGTAGAAGTTTTTGGTCTTAACACAAAAAATCACAAAGACGTGCCGGAAATAAGGCGAAACGTTGGAATGGTGTTTCAAAATCCAGACAACCAGATGGTTGCCAGCATTGTAGAAGACGACGTGGCTTTTGGTCCGGAAAACATTGGCGTTCCACAACCGGAAATTGTAGAAAGGGTTAACTGGGCGCTTTCTGCAGTTAAAATGCAGGATTTTGCAAAACGCACACCAACAAAAATGTCTGGTGGTCAAAAACAACGCATAGCAATAGCAGGCGTGCTTGCGCTCAAGCCAAAAGTTATCGTGCTTGACGAATCTACTGCAATGCTTGACCCACAGGGCAGAAAAGAAGTGCTTGACACTGTAAAAAGACTCAATAAAGAAGAAAATATTACTATAATTCTTATCACTCACTTTATGGACGAAGTGTTGGATGCCGACAGGGTAATTGCTCTTGACGGTGGCAAAATTGTTATGGAGGGCACTCCACATGAGATTTTTGCACAGGAACAAAAGGTTAAAGAAATTGGTCTTGATTTGCCAATTATAAGCAACCTTGCCCATCAGCTCAACAAAAAGGGCTTTGACCTTGACGTAAACGTGTTTGACGTGGAAAAACTGGGGGACGAAATATGTCAATCGTTGTTAAAGATTTAAATTTTGTTTACAGCCCAAAATCTCCGTTTGAAAAACACGCACTCATAAATGTTAACCTTACTGTAGAAGAAGGTGATTTTCTTGCTATTATCGGTCATACGGGCAGTGGTAAATCTACTTTTGTGCAACACCTTAATGGTCTTGTAAAGCTGCAAAGTGGAACGATTATCGTTGACGGAATTGATTTGTCACAAAAAAAGATAGATTACAAAAAATTGCGTGGCACTGTTGGCATGGTGTTTCAATATCCTGAATATCAGTTGTTTGCCGACACTGTATACGACGACGTTGCTTTTGGACCAAAAAACCTCAAACTTTCAAAGCAGGAAATTGACGAAAGAGTTAAAGAGGCTATCAAACTTGTAGGCCTTGATTTCGACTACGTAAATCAAAAATCTCCGTTTGAACTTTCTGGTGGCGAAAAACGTCGTGTTGCACTTGCAGGTGTGCTTGCAATGCGACCAAAAATTTTAGTGCTGGACGAACCAACTGCAGGTCTTGACCCACAGGGCAAAAAAGAAATTCTTGACCTTGTTACAAGTTTGCACAAAACAATGACGCCTACTATCATTATGATTAACCACGATATGGACGAAGTTGCACGTTATGCAAACAAAGTTGCCGTGTTTGATATGGGCAGTGTAAAATATTTGCTCACACCAGAGCAACTTGCACAAAAACAAGACGAACTTGTTAAAATGGGTCTTGACATTCCTACTCTTGCAAAACTTAAAAATTATCTTGCAAACAAAGGCATAGTTTTGCCTGACGATTGTATTACAGTAGAAAAAATGGTTGAATATCTTGCTGATATAAAAGCCAAAGGAGGCGCAAATGTTTAAAGACATAGCCTTTGGCCAATATTATCCTGGTCAGTCATTTTTGCACAAAATGGATGCAAGAATAAAAATTCTGCTTGCTGTTGTTTATCTGGTTTGCATGTTTTTTATTCAAAGCTTTTTTGGCTTTGCAGTAATTTTGGTTTTACTTGCACTTATGATAGCTTTTTCTGGCGTGCCAGCCAAAAGCGTTTTTAAATCTGTAAAACCAATCATATTCCTGCTGGTGTTTACAACAGTTCTCAACCTGTTTTTCAACCCAAGTGGTGAAACTCTGGTAGAGTGGTGGATTTTCCGTATAACAACGGGTGGCCTTATTCTTTCGGGCAAACTTGTGTTAAGGCTTGTTTTAATTGTTATGGGTGCATCTTTGCTTACACTCACAACAACACCAATGGATCTTACTCACGGCATAGAAAGGTTGCTTAAACCACTTAAAGTAATTCACTTTCCTGTCAGCGAACTTGCCCTTATTATGAGCATTGCATTGCGTATGATACCTTCGCTCATTGACGAAACAGACCGTATCATTCGTGCGCAAAAAGCAAGGGGTGCCGATTTTGAATCTGGCAATATTT
Source organism: Clostridia bacterium (assembly GCA_017505015.1). Lineage (GTDB taxonomy): Bacteria > Bacillota > Clostridia > Christensenellales > CAG-314 > Heteroclostridium. The sequence continues at coordinate 2,434 of JAFVQA010000091.1, read as the reverse complement.
TCAAAAGAGCAAAAGCGTTTATACCAATTTTGATACCATTGTTTATCAGCTCATTTATGCGTGCGGCAGATCTTGCAAACGCTATGAACTCTCGTTGCTACAAAGGTTCTAAAGGCCGTACTAAAATGAGGGTGCTCAAAGCAGGCTGGCGTGATGCGGTTGGTGCTTTGGTGATTGTGGCATTTTTCGGCGGGGTTATAGCTCTCAACTTTTTGAGTGGACAACTTGTTGAAACTTTGCCATGGATGTTTTTTTAAAATAAAAAGTTTTTGTTGACGGCAGATTGTTTTCTGCCGTCTTTTGTTGTAAAATATTTGTATTATGCGAAGATTAGTTATCGTTGTGGAATACCTTGGCAAAAACTATCAGGGTTGGCAGGCACAAGAACACAAAAACACAATATGCGACGTTTTGACAGAGGCAATGCAAAAAGTGCTTTGCCATGACGTTATGTTGTTTGTAAGCGGTCGCACAGACCTTGGTGTAAATGCAATAAGGCAATATGCTCATTTCGACACAGATTCAACAATAACACCGTTGGGTCTTTGCCTTGGTGTAAACACAAAATTGCCACCGGATATTGCCGTTAAAGAGTGTTACGAAGTGCCGTCTGACTTTGATGCAAGGTTTAGTGTAGAGGCAAAAACATATTTATATAAAATATATATTTCGCCAACACCAAGCCCACTTCGTCACCACACTCACGCACAACTTTATTTCCCGCTTGATATAGAAAAAATGCGTCAGGCGGCAGAATTTATCAAAGGCGAACACGATTTTAAGGCGTTTATGGCTCGTGGTGGTCATGCAAAAACCACAGTGCGAACAGTTTATAACGTTGATATAAAAGAAGTTGATGATGAGATTCATTTTGAAGTGAGTGGCAACGGCTTTTTATATAATATGGTTCGCATTATCGTTGGCACTTTGGTAAAGGTTGGTCAGGGCAAAATTCCGCCAGAACAGGTTAAAGAAATGATAGAGCAAAAACGCCGTTCGCTTGGCGGAAAAACAATGGAACCACAAGGTCTTTATTTAAAATCTGTCAAGTATCAGGAAAAATTTTTGCCATATTTAAAAATGGACAATAAGGCAAAAAAATCATAAAAAATTTAAAAAAACAACCGTTTTAAACCGTTAAAATGCTTGACGAAAAAAAACGGTTGTTGTATGATATATCAGCTGTGGAAATTTGTGGAATTAGCCCTTCCACCAAGGCACTTCCCCACAGGTGCAGATTTCCGTCCGTGAAACAGCATTCGTTATATAATATGGAGGAAAAATCATGAAAACTTTTATGGCTAAACCTGCAGAGGTTGAAAGAAAGTGGTACGTTGTTGACGCAACAGATATGCCACTTGGTCGTCTTGCAAGCCAAGTTGCTTCAATTTTGAGAGGCAAAAACAAAGCAATCTTTACACCTCACGTAGACACAGGTGATCATGTTATCGTTATAAATTGTGACAAAGTAGTTTTGACAGGTAAAAAACTTACTCAAAAATACTACCGCACACACACTCACTATGTAGGTCTTAAAGAAACAAGCTACAAAGAAATTATGGCTAAAAAACCAGAATTTGCTGTATACCGTGCAGTTAAAGGTATGCTCCCAAAAAACAGCCTTGGTAGCAAAATGCTCAAAAAATTGAGAGTATACAAAGGTAGCGAACACGCACATCAAGCACAAAACCCAGAAGTGCTCAAATTGGTATAATTGAGGTGAAATTATGGCAAAAGTAGCAAAAAGCAAAAAAATTCAATTCTGGGGCACAGGCCGCAGAAAAAAATCTGTAGCAAGAGTAAGATTGCTCCCTGCAGGTAGTGGCAACATCACAATCAACAAAAGAGATATCGACGTTTACTTTGGTCTCGATACACTCAAATACATCGTTAGACAACCATTGGCTCTCACAAACACACTCGAAAAATACGACGTTGTAGTAAACGTTGTTGGTGGTGGTTTCACAGGTCAAGCTGGTGCTATCAGACACGGTATTGCACGCGCATTGGTTCTCGCTGGCGAAGACAAAGCTGCTATCAAAGCTGCTGGCTTCCTCACACGTGACCCACGTATGAAAGAACGTAAAAAATACGGTCTCAAAAAAGCTCGTCGTGCACCACAATTCTCAAAACGTTAATCGTTTTTGGAACTGCATTACAAAAATCAAGCAACTGCTTTGTGCAGTTGCTTTTTTCTTTTCTTTCAAATTTTGTGTGAAAATGAAGGCATCATTTTTTAAATGATAAGGTGACAAATATAGAAAAGGGTTCATTGTTCGAAGGAATTGGTTATCATATCCTGGACTAAAAGAAAGTATAAAGATATGTCCCAAAGATGAACCTTTCCAACAAAGAGAACATAAAACGAATACAAAGTTGTTTTAGGTTTATTTTTTTGTTATAATAAATAAAAGGAGAAATAAGCATGAATTCT
>JAFVQA010000090.1 GCA_017505015.1 Clostridia bacterium | reverse complement strand
GCTATGACGAACTTGTTTGGGGCATTGGCTTTTCGTGCGAAATGTGCACAAAGGTGTTTGACCTTGTGCAAAAGTTTCAAAATGCTTTTGACGAATATAAAGCTAAAAACGGTTGTCTTGACTTTAACGACCTTGAACACAAGGCGTTAAAGGTGCTTTCTGTGCCAAAAGCAAGAAATGAAATCAAACAAAACTTTAAATTTGTTTTTGTAGACGAATATCAGGATATAAACGAAATTCAAGAAGAAATTATTTCGCTTGTAAAAGGCGAAAACAATTTGTTTGTGGTTGGCGACGTTAAACAAGGCATTTATGCATTTCGTCAATGCACACCGGATATTTTCGTAGAAAAACTTAACAGTTATAAAAACGACGAAAAACATCTGGTGGCATATCTAAACGAAAACTATCGCAGTCACAAACAGGTGCTTGATTTTGTAAACTTTGTTTTTGCACGTCTTATGACGACTGATTTTGGTGGCATCGACTATAAAACAACGTCAATGCTTGATAGCCCAATGCAAAGCAAGGCAGACAAGACAATGCTCAATGCAATAAATATCGACGTTGTTGTCAACGACTCAAAAAAGAACAAAGATCAAAACAAAAACGCAGAAATAATCGAACCTTATTTGCCAAAAAACGTCAACCTTCAAAGTCAAGACGAAGAAGGCTGCGAGATGATTTCAAAACAAAGCAATAGTAGTGTCGACCTGCACAAGGCAGAAGCAAACATCATTGCCCAGCGAATAAGAGAAATTATTGGTTTAAAGATGCAAATAGGTGGCAAAGAAAAAACCATAACTTATGGCGATATAGTTTTGCTTTCAAGGGGAATGAACCCTGGCACAAAAAAAATAGTGTCACATTTGCAGTCTTTGGGGTTTCCGGTGGTATATACGGCAAAACAAAACTTGTTTGACAGCACCGAGATAAAACAGCTTGTAAATCTGTTTAAACTGGCAGACAACCCTTATGACGACGTTTCGGCTTTTGCATGCCTTACTGGCTTTTTTTGTGGTGTTTGCGACGATGACGTTGCCCAGGTTTTTATAAACACAAAAGCAAAATGTCACAATGGATCAAAAATGCCAAAAACAGCTGTCGAACGTGTGGCAGACTATTGCCAAGCCAATGACAATGCTCTCTCACGCAGGTTGCAGTCATTTTTAGACTTTTTAAACAAGGTCACTTTTTTGTCAAAACATCTCACGGTGACGCAACTTGTTGCAAAATTGTTTGCCGAAACCGACTATGTTTTAAAGGTGCTTGGTTTGCCAGACGGCGAGATGAGATTTAAAAAGATAAACGATTTTTTGATTTCGCTTGAAAACAAAAATTATAACAAAAACGTAAGCGAATTTTTGCATTTTATCAACTCGGTTGCAGATGAAGAGGTAGATGTTGAAAGTTCGTCACAAGTCAATGCGATAAGGGTAATGACTATTCACAAAAGCAAGGGGTTGGAGTTTCCTGTTGTGTTTGTCATTAACTGTGGTCAGGCGTTCAGGATTGATACCGATGCTGTTCTTTGCGACAAAAAACATGGTTTTTCAAGTGGTGCGTTTGACGTAAAAACACGCACTAAAAAAGACACTGTTTCAAACTTTTTGTTGCAACAAAGTGCAAAAATAGACAAGGTTGAAGAAGAAATGCGCCTTTTATACGTTGCCATGACAAGGGCGACTTCGCACTTGTATTTAACAGGATGCATAAACAATGCAGATGACGAAAAAGAAAGCGAAAAAGGCATGAAATATTTCGATTGGATTTTAAGTTGCATTGCAAACAGCGAATATGCCGAAAACAACTGCGTTTTTCACGATGCGTCGTCTGTTGGTGATCAAGGCAATGCTCAATCACGACAAAGCCCTGATTTTTCAAAGTATAACAATTTGGATGTTCAGCGAATGGTTCAACAGATAAAAACTCAACTGATGCAAAAATATCCTTATCAGTTTGCAACAACGCTTGAATTAAAGGCTGTTTCATCAAAACTGCACGACTATCAGCAACCACAAGGTGACGAAGGAGTTTATTTGCCAAAAATCGTTGCGCCAGAAGTTGACTGCGAAGGTTTGCAACAAAACGAAATAGGCACGGGATATCACGCTGTGTTTGAGCACATTGATTTTAGCGACAAAAGCATTGAACAAATAGAAAAAGTGTTGGCAATGCTTGTTAAAAATGGTGTTATAAGCGAGCAGGTGGCAGGTGTGATTGACAAAAACGTTGTTTTGCGTGCTCTCAATTCACCATTGTTTGACCAACTTAAGGGCAAAAAGATATATCGTGAGTTGCCGTTTATGTTAAAAACAAGTTATAAAAACCTGTTTGGTGGCGAAGTTGACGAAAACATGTTTTTGCAGGGTGTGATAGATATGCTTGTGGTGGGTGACAACGAGGCTATTGTTGTTGACTACAAATATACAAAACGCCCACAATATATAAAACAAAACTATCAAAAACAACTTGACTCATATGCACAGGCAGTAAAACAAATTTTAAAGATAGAAAAGGTAAAAAAATACGTTCTCAGCCTGGCAGATGGCCAGATTGTTGAGTTGTGAGGTAAACATGGCAAAAGCAAGATTAACAAAAATGGCAAAATTGTTGTTATATGCAAAACAAAGGGGGTACGTTGGCGTGATTCAGCTTGACGTAAATCTTGACGGCATCGAAGTGTATTGGCTTGAAAGTAAAGAGTTTGCTTTTTTTGATGGATTTCCTGACTTTTTGCTGGCAGAAGGCAGAGAAGTGAGATATGCCACACAAGAAGAATGTGAGTTTATTCTTACAAATCTTTTGGGTGTTGATTTTTAAAACAAATTTTCAAACTTGCAATAAAAACAAGTATAAAAAAATTCCATATGGAAAAACTCTCAAAAAAACAAAGAGGTGTCCATATGGAATTTATTTTTATCTTTTTTCAAAAAAGCATAACTACCTTGGCACGAAACGAAGTTTGGGTGTGGGTCAGCGCTTTTGGTGCCGTTTGTTTGTGGTTTTTGGCAAACCTTGTTATCAACCCTTATCGCAAACACAACAAGGTGCTCAAAAAAACAAACGTCTATCTCAAGCATTGCGTTTGCACAAAAAGTTTGCCAAATGCAGGCAAAGTTGTGTTGCCAGGTGAAATGAGCGAAAGCTTTCAAAATTACCTTAACAGTCACGACAAATTTCCTGGCGAGGTGATAAAGTTTTCAAAACAAAAGGCTAAACCAATGTTTGGTTTTGTGCCGGTTTTGGCAAATAGTTTTTGCTTTGTCGTGTTGTGTGGCAGGGTGGTTTATACTTTTGCTCCATTTTTGATTTTAACGCTTTCATTGGCATTGCAACTATCTCTCGTGGCATTGGCAGATATACGCCACAGGAATGGCAGCAAAATCACACTTCAAACAACAAGGTTGCTCGACAAACTTTTTGGTCAAAGCAAAACAATAACAAAACAGGCAGAAATTGCCGACGTGTGCATTGACAAAGAAGTTGACGACGTTATTGAAAAAATAAACTTTTTCAAACAAAACGGCATAAATGAGCAAACTGCAAAAGAGGTTGCAAATTTGCTTTCGCACGACAAACTCAACAAAATCCGCACGCAGGAACAACAAAAAAGACTCAACCTTGCACTCAACGGATTGTTGCAGGTTATGAGCAAAAATCAGCAAGAAAAACAAATTGGTTAAAAGACGGCAAAAAAGCCGTCTTTTTTTGTTTTGCCTTTTTTGCGTTAACTATTGAAAAATAAACAAAAAATTGATAAAATATATTTGTTATAGACAAGGGGGTTTTTATGTTTAAAGACGTAACGCTTGGCGAATTTATTTCACAAACTTCATCTTCGCAGGCTGTGCCTGGTGGTGGCAGTGTTGCTGCTCTTACTGCGGCAAACGGGGCATCGCTCATTGCAATGATTTGCAACCTTACCGTGGGCAAAAAAGGCTATGAAGAGCATTGGGACAAAATGAAAGAAGTTGCCGAAATGTGCTCGCAAAAAGCGCAAGAGTTTTTGACCTTTATCGACAAAGACAGCAAGGCTTTCAACGACTATATGCAGGCTCTTAAAATGCCAAAAGGCGACAAAGAAGAAATTATGGCGCGTGAACTTTCGATAACTTCGGCGTTGTATGATGCTACTTTCGTTCCTTTGCAACTCGCAAAAAATGCAGAAAAGCTGTTTGAATATGCCGACTATGCAATATCTTTTGGCAACAAAATGGCAACAAGCGACGGTGCTATTGCAACCATTCTTTTAAAAAGTGCCATCACGTCTGCCCTTTACAACGTAAAAATCAACTTGCCGTCTATAGAAAACACAGCCATCAGGCAAAAAATTTCAACCATGATGAAACAGGTTGAACAAAAAGCAACTCAACAAGAAAAAACAATTTTGGAGAAAGTGAAATTATGAAACAGTACAAAAAAGATTTTATCGACTTTTTGCTCGAAGCTCAGGCGCTCAAATTTGGCGAATTTGTTACAAAAAGTGGTCGCAACACACCATTCTTTATCAACCTTGGTTGCTTTAACGATGGCGAACAATTGCAAAAACTCGGTGGTTTTTATGTCGAAGCAATAAAAGAAAATTTTGGCGACTCAATGGACGTTTTGTTTGGACCAGCTTACAAAGGCATTCCAATCGCAACGGCAACTGCAATTGCATTGTGGGATAAATTTGGCATCAAAACAAAATACTGCTCAAACCGCAAAGAAATTAAAGACCACGGCGACACAGGCATTTTCTTGGGCAACAAACTTGCAAGTGGCGATAAAATCGTTATTGTAGAAGACGTTACTACTGCCGGCACAAGCGTTTATGAAACTATGGACATGGTCAAAGACCTTGGCGTTCAAGTGCTTGGTCTTGTTGTTTCTGTTGACCGTATGGAACGTGGCAAAACAGAAAAATCTGCTATAAACGAACTTTCTTCTGTTTTCAGCTTTAAAGGCACTGCAATCGTTACTATGGCAGAAGTTGTAGAATATCTTTCACAAAAAACAGTTGACGGCAAACCTGTTTTAGACGAAGAAAAAATTGCAAAAATCAACGCTTATTACGAACAATACGGCGCAAAATAATCTGCATAAAACACAAAAGCAAAGGCCCCTTTTTAAGGGGCTCTTTTTTGTTTTTTGCAATGCAAAAAGTTTAAAAATTAACTAATCAAAATCATATTGAAATGCATAAAAAAAAGGTGTATGATATAAGCAGGAGAAATTGAAATTATGGAAAAATTAAGACAGCAATTGGTAGACCTTTATATGATTTGTTTTCCAGAAGACACCCAGACTTATGCAGAGTTTTTTATTGATAACAAGTGGGATGGCACAAACTGCATGACTTTGTTCGACAACGACAAACTCATCAACATGTTGTTTTTGGTAAAGAAAAAAATGTTTTTGCGTGGCGTTGTGTTTGACGTGCCATATATGGTGGCAGGTGGCACTTTGCCAGAATATCGCGGAAAACATATTTTTACAGGCGTATTGTTGCAGGCAATGAAAAACCTTGGCAACAGTGGTCACCCAATAACAGGGCTTATGCCATTTTTGCACGAGTTTTATGAAAAACAGGCATACGTAACCCATTCTTATTACATCTGGCAACCTGTAAAAAAAGGCAGCCTGCCAATGAAAGAAATTGGTTTTGACAATATTGACGAAATGATAGAAGTTTATAACAGTTTTATGCAAGACAAAAACGGTTGGTTCTATCGCGACTATGATGCAATGCACCTCAGACTGAAAGAAATTTTTCTTGAAGGTGGCAAGGCATATGGTCTTTTTAAAGATGGCAAAATGCAAGGATATATTCTCACCTTTGACGATGAAAATATAGACGAATATTGTGCGCTCACACCAGACGTTATCGACCAGTTTGACACTCATTTTGAAGAAGTTAAGCTCAACGTATATTGCGACTATGAAGGTGCCGAGCAAGACAATCAACTTCGCATTTGCAATAATAAATATCTCATGGAGCACATACAATATCCAAAAGAGGTTGACACTACTGTTTGTTTTTCTGTTGACGACTGGTTTTACAAAGAAAACAGCGGAAAATATAAACTTGTGGTAAAAGACGGCAAAGGTTGTGTAGAACAGGCAGACGAGGTTGAGTTTGCTTTGTCTATCGAAGATTTTACAAAACTCGTTTCTGGCACTTATCGCACAGATGAGTTTGACCAAAAATTGCAACAAGTCTTTCCACGTGTGCTCAACTGTGCTTTGGACAAATTTTGATTTTTTATGTGGAGAAAACAATGAAAAACTACGTCATTGGCATTGACATTGGTGGCACTTATATAAAAAGTGGCATCATCAAATACGACGGCACACTTCTTGCGACCGACAAAATGGCAACACCCGTTGACAATGGTGTGGGCGAAGTTGTTCACACAATTTCTTGCCTTATCGACTCGCTCATTAAACAAACTGGCATAAAGCGCAAAGAAGTCATTGGTGTGGGCATTGGCTCGGCAGGTGCGGTTGACAGGGTTCGTGGCGAAGTTTGCTTTGCTGCAAACCTTGGCATTCAAAAAGTGCCTTTGGCTGACCTTGTTGAAGAAAAAACAGGCTTTAGAGTAAAAATCGCCAATGATGCAAACTGTGCGTGTGTTGGCGAGTGGAAGTTTGGCAACGGCAAGGCGTACAGCGACCTTATTCTTGTTACTCTTGGCACAGGCGTTGGCGGTGGAATTATCATTGGCAACAGACTGTTCGAGGGAAACTGCGGTGCAGGTGGCGAAATTGGCCATATGTTGCTCAACAAGGGTGGCAGACAGTGCTCATGCGGTCGAAAGGGGTGCCTCGAGGCTTATGCAAGCGCAACAGCCCTTGTGCAAATCACCCTTGAAGAAATGAAAAAAGACAAGTTTACAAAATTGTGGAACGTGCTTGACGACTCAAAAATGATCACGCCACAAGTCATTTTTGAAATGGCAAAAACAGACAAACTTGCCAAAAAAATTGTAGATGATTATATACATAACCTTGGCGAAGGCCTTGTTGATTTGTGCAATATTTTCCGCCCACAGGCAATTATCATTGGTGGTGGAATGAGTGCCCAGGGCGAAAATCTTATTGCTCCACTTCGCGACTACATTGCAAACCACATTTTTGCAAAAGAAACAACCCCACCGGTTGACGTGCTTCAGGCAAAACTTGGCAACGACGCAGGCGTTATCGGCGCAGCCAGCCTTTTTGTAAGCTGAAAAAATAAAAAATAAAAAGACGGATTTTTAATCCGTCTTTTTTATTGCTATTTTATTAAACTTTTGTTTTGTTAAAAACTTTTGCCTTGTTTAAAGGCAGTTTCTATTTCTTCTTTGTTTACAACAGTGATAGGGGTGTCGGCTTTGCAAAGGCTCACGTCAATTTTTTCGTCAAAGGTTGCAAGTTCGCCATCCATGCAAAAATCAGTTGGCTGGGTGAGTGTTATTGCAAGGTTTTCAAAAGGAACAAATGTTACGTTTTTTGAGTGATATTCTTTTTTAAACCCAATGAAAAATGCGCGAAACAAAGGAAAAAATATTTTTATTTTTCCAAGCAGATTTTTGCGTTTTGGTGCTTTTATCAAAAGCAGGTGCATTTTGTTGTCGTCGTGGGCATATGCCTTGTTGAATTTAAATCCAAAACACTTTGGTGAGTCAATTGCAAGAATGAGTGTATAAACGTCACTTGTTTTGTTGCCATCGTGCGTTATCTCGGCAGGTATATAGGCTATTTTATAATGTTTAACCACGTTTAACAAATATGCCAACGCCTTGAACTTTTGTTTCTGACTGTTTTTTGTGCGATATCCAAGTGGAGTGAAAATGCCCGTTGCCAAAACGTAGGCAAACTTTTTGTCGTTTGCAACACACACGTCACTCAAAGTGCTGTTTTTGCCTGTTGCTACTTCGTTAAGTGTGCCATATGGGCAATAAAACACTTGTGCACCCTGTTTTGTTTTGTTGTTTACAAGCCTGTTTAAAGTGCCGTCGCCACCACATGCAACAATGCGGTCATATGGCAAAAGGTCGGGCGTTGGTGTGTTTTTGCGCACGTAAAAAACTTCGGTGTCAAAGCCATTGCCAAACGTTTGCCTCAAAATATTTTCGTCTGCTTTTTTTCCGTTGCCAGACAGCCTGTTTATTATTATCAAGCACTTCATATACAAATTTTACAACAACCTTTGTTTATTTGCAACATCGTTGCATTTTTAGTATATGCAAATTTTGTTTTTAGTGCAAAAAATGCCACCCTTGCAGGTGGCATTTGATTTTTATTAAAGGTTGTAATATTTGTCAAACTCGGCAGGTGTAGGGATTTTTGCCATTTCTGCAAGTTCGGCACGTTTTGTTTTAACGTAGTTTGCAATGAGTTCTTTAGGGAAAACACCGCCTGCTGTCAAAAAGTCGTTGTCGTTTTCCAAAGCAGTGAGGGCATCTTCCAAACGAGTTGGCAAACCTTTGAGTTTTGCTTTTTCTTCGTCAGACAAGTGATAAAGGTTAAAGTCATATGGACCCCAGCCGTTTTCGTGTGGGTCAATTTGGTTTTTAATGCCGTCGATGCCAGCCATAAGAATTGCAGCATATGCAAAATATGGGTTGCACATTGCGTCTGGGTTGCGAAGTTCAAAACGACGTTTGTCTGGTGATTTTGCATAAGCAGGAATGCGGATTACTGCACTGCGGTTTGATGTTGCATAGCCAACTGTTACTGGTGCTTCAAAACCAGGAACAAGGCGTTTGAAAGAGTTTGTGCTTGGGTTTGTGAGTGCACAGATAGCGTCAATGTGTTTGAGCAAACCACCCATAAACCAGTGAGCTTCTTTGCTCAAATTTGCATAGCCGTTGTCATCACTGAAAACAGGTTGACCATCTTTCATAAGGAGCATATGCACGTGCATGCCACTGCCTGCTTCGCCATAAATTGGTTTTGGCATGAAAGTTGCAGTTTTGCCATATTTGAGAGCAACGTTTTTAATGATATATTTAATCATCATTGTTGCGTCTGCCATTTTTGACATAAGGCCAAGTTTAGGCTCAATTTCAAACTGACCAGATGCGGCAACTTCTGGGTGATGATAGTTTATTTCGATGCCTGCTTTTTCAATTTCCATGCACATTTCACTGCGCATTTCATATGATACGTCATATGGTTTTGCAATGTGATATGCTTTTTGTTTTGGTACGATAACGCCTTGACCTTGCACGTCGCTGTTCCAATATGATTGAACGGCATCAAGTGAAACACCGTTGTTGTTTGGGTTTACTGCCCAGCCAACCTGGTCGAAAAGATAAAACTCAAATTCTGGCAAAATATACATTTCGTCTGCAATGCCACTGTCTTTCATATATTTTTCTGCGGCAAGCACGATGTTGCGTGGATATTGTGCAAGAGGTCTGTTTTCTGGGTTGTCAATAATCATTGCATTGCCTGTCATTGACAAAGTTGTTGTCTGACAAAATGGATCGATAAGTGCTGTGTCAAGATCTGGAATAAACACCATGTCGCTTTTTTCTACAACTGCATAACCATAGTTAGATGCGTCAAAACCAACGCCATATTTCATAAGATCTTCGTTAAAGTTTTTTGCAGGTATAGTAACGTGACGATATTGACCGTTTATGTCAACCATTTTAAAGTCAATCATTTTCACGTCGTTTTCTTTAATCATTGTTATAATGTCTTGCACTGTTTTTTTCATAAAAATACTCCTTATTTTTTGTTTGTAGAGTATGTGATTTTGGCGCTATATGCCCAAAATTCGCATTATATAAATATATTCTATCACAATTTTTTTTGCAATACTACAATTTGAAAAAAACTTGCACAAAAAAATTGGCAGAAAAAAATGAATAGCCATTGCGCCTTGTGTATGAATCATAAATTTTATTAAATGTATTGTGTAATGAATGCCTTTGTGTTAATATGATAAATATCAGCGCAGGCAATTATATGCTGGCTGAAAACAACAATACAAAGGAGGAGTGCATTTGTGAGTTTGAACAAATTTAAATTTGTATTAATCATTCTTGCCGTTGTTTTTGTTGTTTCAGTGCCAGGTGTTTTTGCGGTGTGGACATATGCATCTGGGCAGGTAAACCCTGTTATTATAACAAGCTTGGTTTCTTTGAGTGAATTTGACTATCAGTCGTCATCTGGCACTATAGAAGAAGCGTTTAAAAACGCACTTAATGACTTAACCACATATAACAGCATTAAAGGTGCATTTGACGGCGGAAAAACAGTAATAAGCAGTGCTGACAATGGTTCGCTTATCAACAGCATATTTGGATCTAACCCTGTCTTGACTATAAATGGTCAGACAGTAGAAATTAATTCAATTTTGATTCAGCGTGCCAACGTAGACGGAAGCAACACCGGTGCAGATGGTGCAAACGAATATACGCTTTATCTTGTGGCAGATTCAAACGTGTATGCAATGAGCTTCAGTGGTGAAAGCGCAGGAAACTGGGATCAACTTGGTCAGACCTATATAGGAACAATGGAACAGACAGACGTTAACAATCTCAACGTTGGTGCATGGACTGCATCTTCTGCGACTTATCAAATTGGTGGCTATGAATATAAGGTTGGCCAATCAAGTGGTAACCACATTGATCGGTTGGCAAAAATCGAGCAACTCATGTCTGCATCAGACGATTATCTCATGCAGAAAATAAACGATCAAAATCCAACGGATATTGACAAAGCATACGTTGTTTTGGCGACGGAATATGTAAAGGACAGCTCTTTTGTTACCAGCACTGATGAGGAAAAACTGGCTTTGAAAAAAGCTTACCTTGCACTCAAAAACATAAAAAAATATACAAGATACAAAATTATAAATGAAAATGGAAAGATTGTTGTAGAAATAGAGCTGAACAATGGTGCGCCAAGGGCAGAGCTTATAACTGACCTGATAGCATTCTATGAGCTGATGGATAATTATGACAGTATTCCTTATGATGAATGGAGGCAAAGTAACAATATAATAACCTTCTATAACAACCAATGGAGCAACTGGTAAAAATAAAAACCCACTCAACCGAGTGGGTTTTTATTTTGCAAAAAAGTTGGCAAAAACAATAAAAATCTGCAAAAAAACGCTGTTTTTTTCTGAAAAACCACTTTTCTATATTGAATTTGGGTTCATTTTATGATATATTTTAACAGACAAAACGTCACGACGGTGATAAATAACGTATATACGGCACCTGTCAACGTTGACACGGTGCTTTTTTATAACAGCAAGGAGGAATGACAGTGAAAAAACAAATTACTCTCAAAAGTTCGGTTTTTGCATCTTTGGCAGCATTGTCATTGGCATCTGGCAATTTGCTTGGCTATATTATGCTTGGCGGCATTGTGGTTGGGCTGGCAATAGCTTTGATTGTTGGTTTTCATGACGGTTCAAAACGCAAACAGAAAAAACAACAATTGGCGCAAGCATCTGCACCAAAACAAGAAAAGAAAAAGCCACAACAAAAACCTGCAAAACAAGTGCAGGTTGCCGAGCAACCAAAAGAGCAAAAACAAGTGGTGCAACCTGTTGTTGCAACACAAACACCTGTTTCAGAAAATGACGAGGTGCTTAAAGGTTTTGAAGAAGGCACAGGCCTTGCAATAATTGCAAGATATAAATGGTCTTTTATGGCAAGACTCATTCAGGCACCTGTTGAAATAAAAGGTTTTTACAGCGACCTTAAAAATCAGTTGCTGAGTTATAATAAGGTTTCAAGCAGAGTTTCAACAAGTTATGACAGCATCAACCTTGGCAGAAAAGGCATTGCAAAGTTTAACGTTCGTGGCAAAACATTGTATCTTTATCTTGCGCTTGACCCAGCCCAGTTTGACAACACAAAATATTTTGTGGTTGCATCACAAAGCAAAAAATATGCTGCTGTGCCTTGCCTTTATAAAATAAAAAGCCAACGCAAATTTAAATGGGCAAAACAACTTGTAGATATTTTGGCTCAACAACTTGGTCTTGTTCAGGGCGAAGCTAAAAACGACGACTATAAACCTGCATATATGACCATCGAGCAACTTATCGCACAAGGCTACGTTAAAGAACTTATCAGCAAAGAAGACTATGATGAATTTCTTCGCAAACGTGCACTTGCATTGGTTGCGGCAAAACATCGTGCATCAATTTCTGCAAGCGAGGCACACGACGTGCTTGACGACGACTCTGCTGCAGTGCTTATCCAAGACCTTCGCAAAGGCTCACAAGTCAAAACAAAAAAAGCAGTCGTAAATATCGATACGTTGTCACAAAAATTCAATGCAGGCGACGTTGTTAACCTGCAGACACTTGTAGAAAAGGGCATTGTCCCAAAAAACACAACGTATGTAAAAGTTCTTGCACGTGGTTATATAGACAAACCACTCATCGTTGAGTTGCAAGACTATTCACTCGACGCAGTTAAAATGATTGTGCTCACAGACGGTCAGGCTCACAGAGTATAACAAACAAAACAAAAAAGCCCACAAAAAAGTGGGCTTTTTTAAATCACTTGCAAAATTGCGTTATATTTTGTATACTATTTAGGTTAATATAAAAAGGCTATCATCAAGATATCAAAATATCTTATTAACAAGCTGCACAAAGTATGGCTTACTAACTAAATATCACGTGTTCTCATAGTTAAACGGATATACTCACTTCGTTCGTGGTGACGGCAAGTAAACTCGCTTTACTTAACACTTGTTATCTTCGTTTAACCACAGAGCAAAATTCTTTTGCAAAGCCTTTTTACAAACTAAATATCAGATGTCCTCATAGTTAAACGGATATAACAAGGCCCTCCTAAGGCCTAGTTCGGGGTTCGATTCCCTGTGGGGACGCCAAAAATAATAAAATTTTTATATACAGGTATCATTATGAACAACGTAGAAATCGAAAAAAAGTGGAGACAAAAGTGGGACGAAACTGGTCTTTACAAATTTGACAAAGAAAACATTAAAGATAAAAAATACGTTTTGGAAATGTTTTCTTATCCAAGTGCTGCAAAATTGCACGTAGGTCACTGGTATAACTTTGGTTTGTCAGACAGCTACGCAAGATTTTTGCGCATGCAAGGCTATAACGTATATCAGCCAATGGGCTTTGATGCGTTTGGTTTGCCTGCAGAAAACTATGCAATCAAAACAGGCATTCACCCTAAAGACAGCACTCTTAAAAACATTGAAATTATGGAAGAACAGTTGCGCAACATGGGCGCAATGTTCGATTGGGACAGCGAAATTAAAACTTGCATGCCAGACTATTACAAATGGACACAATGGATTTTTGTTCAGTTGTTTAAACACGGTTTGGCTTACAGAAAAGAAGCACCTGTAAACTGGTGCCCATCTTGCAACACAGTTTTGGCAAACGAACAGGTTGTAGACGGTGCTTGCGAACGTTGCGGAACAGAAGTTGTTCGCAAAAACCTTACACAATGGTTCTTTAAAATCACAGATTATGCCGAAGAATTGTTGAACGATCTTGACAAACTTGACTGGCCAGAAAAAACAAAACTCATGCAAAAAAACTGGATTGGCAAATCTACAGGTGGCGAAATTGAGTTTGAAATCGTTGGCCATGGCAAATCTTTCCGTGCATTTACAACTCGTGCCGACACATTGTTTGGTGTTAGCTACGTTGTACTCGCGCCAGAACATCCATTGGTTGCAGAAATCACAACAGATGCTCAACGCGAAGCAGTAGAAAAATATATTGCAGACGTTGCAAAAACAAACGAAATCGAACGTTTGTCAACAACAAAAGAAAAATCTGGTGTGTTTACTGGTGCATATGCAATCAACCCAATCAACGGCAAACAAGTGCCAATCTGGATTGCAGACTACGTTTTGTACAGCTATGGCACAGGTGCAGTAATGGGCGTTCCAAGCCACGACGAACGTGACTTTGAATTTGCTCACAAATTTGACTTGCCAATCACAAGGGTTATCAAATCAAAAGACGGTTCTGCCGACGATCTTCCATATTGCGAATATGGCGTGCTTACAAACTCTGGCGAGTTTGACGGCATGACAACAGAAGATGCAAAAATTAAAATTATCGAAAAACTTGCATCATTTGGCAAAGGTGAACTCAAAACAAACTATCGTTTGCGTGACTGGTTGGTATCTCGTCAAAGATACTGGGGTGCACCTATCCCTGTTGTTCACTGCCCACACTGTGGTGCAGT
>JAFVQA010000089.1 GCA_017505015.1 Clostridia bacterium | reverse complement strand
CTTAACCAGCGTATTGAAAAAATAGAAGTTCCTGTACGCAATCTTTATGACATTGTGGCATATTATATCAACAAATATTGTGGCATTATCAAAAGCATGGTTCGCAGCAGCGACGTTGATACTGCCGAAAAACTTAAACTTGCAGGAATTTATCTTTGTGGTGGTCTGAGTCAGCTTGAGGGTATTGACGAATATATTTCGCGCATCACTGAAATCAACGTGAAAGTTTCTCAATATGGTGCAAATGCAGTTATCTACGGTGCTCGACTTATGCTTGAAGACAAGGTTTTTGCTAGGTAAAAAAATATCACATTTTGTAAAATAAAGGGTTGTTTTGTTTTTATGACAAAACAGCCTTTGTTTTTTGTTATAATATTTGCCAGTTTACAGAGGTGGCAAATATGGCAAGGCGAATTGTGATTACAAGTGGAAAAGGTGGGGTTGGCAAAACTACTTTTACGGCAAATCTGGCATCAAGACTTGCAAAAAGGGGGCTTCGCGTGTGCATGCTTGACCTTGACCTTGGTTTAAACAATTTAGACGTCATAATGGGTGTCGAAAACAACGTTGTTTTTGATGTGGTAGACGTTGTAGAAGGCAGGTGCAGACTCAAACAAGCACTTGTGCGAGATTTGTTCTGCAACTCGCTCTATCTGTTGCCAAGTTGCAAAAATGCCGACAAAGGCAAAATTTCGGGTCAAAACGTAAAGGTTATAGTTGACAGATTAAGTTGCATTTTCGACTACGTTTTGCTTGATTGCCCGGCAGGTGTGGGAGTTGGTTTTCATCGTGCAGTGTCTGCTGCGGACGAGGCAATCGTGCTGACGACTCCAACACTAACCAGTGTTAAAGATGCAAAAAAAGTTGTTGGCATTTTGCAAAACTATGACCTTATTTCAACGACAACCGTGGTCAACAGGTTGCGTGGTGATATGGTTGTTGGTGGTGAAATGATGGATGCTTTCGAGGTTTTTAGCATGCTTGGGCAAAAACCGCTTGGCATCATTCCAGACGATGATAATTTGTCTTTTTGCATTGCGGGCGAATATACGAAAAATATGCCTTCAGACACCGCTTTTGAAATGGTTGCAACCAATTTGCATGAGGGCACGGAATATATGTATGACTGCCTGTCAAAATACAGTGGTTTTTTCGGCAATATACGACGAAAAATCAAACGCAGGGCATAAGCATATTACACGTTAAAATCGCATAGTCTATATCAACAATCAGTGTGGAGGATTTTTTTGTGGTGAATAACAACGATATGCCAAATGCTTTTGAGTCTTATGAAAACGACTGGCTTGAGGTAAAATACGTCAGTCCGCAGGATATGCACGAAAAACAAAACGAACAAAGTAGGTTTGCAAAGTTGAAAGGCAGGTTTGCAAAAAAACAAAAACAGGGTGCGGTCGTGCATGCAAAAGAAAAATCGGGCTTTTCAAAAATTTTTAAAAAGTCTTTAAAACCGGTGGGAGTGTGCGCCATTATTGCATTGGTTCTTGCAGGGATGCTGTTTGTAGAAAACGGATTTGTGGGCGACGTGTTTGGTTTTGCAAAAGATACTTATACGTCAAATGATGGCACAAACGTTATAAAAACAATATCGTTGCCTGCAAATGCAACAATTAAAACAGAGGGTGGCAACGTTACTCTTTCGGGTGGTTCACTTGCAGTCAGTTTTTTGAGGGGCAAAGTATCAAACGTGACAGAAAGCAGTGTTACGGTGTCTTGCAATGATGGCTTTGACGTAATATATTCAAACCTAAACGAAGTGTTGGTTGCAAAAAATGACCTTGTTTCGCAATATCAGGTGTTGGGCAAATATACAGAAAATGCCGTTGTCAATCTTGTGCAAAACGGTCAGCCAATAACAAACGTGTCTGCAAACGGATATACTTTGTCATGGTAAAACAACAAACAAAAATCAAAGTCGGTGCAAGTTTTTTTGCGCTGGCTTTTTTTATGCTTGTTACCAAAAACGGCATATATTTTTTATATTACGTCGTTGCTGTTGTTCTGCACGAATTTGCTCACGCTAAAGCTGCAAAAAAACTGGGGTATAAAACCAAAGATATTTGTCTGTCTGCTTTTGGTGCAGTGCTATATGGTGATTTTGGTGATATGTCTTTTGCTGACGAGGCAAAAATAGCATTGGCGGGCCCATTGCTCAATTTATTTATGGCTGTTTGCACCTTGGCATTGTGGTGGGCTTTTCCGTCGTTATACGTTTTTACTCAACCGTTTTATATAGCAAACGTGTGCATATTTGCAATCAATTTGTTGCCGTGTTATCCGTTGGATGGTGGCAGGGTTCTGTTTGCCGTTATGGGACAAAAACTTAGTGAAAACAAGGCGAAAAAACTGTTTGTGGCGCTTGGTGTTGCAATGTCGTTTTTGTGTTTCTGTTTGTTTTTGTGTTTGTTGTTTCTCGGTGTGGTCAACCTTACTTTCGGCTTGTTCGGTTTGTTTTTGTTTGCAAATGCAACCGGATTTAAAAGTCAAAAGATATATCAACGGCTGGTGGGTTTGCAACTGACAAAACAAAAACTGCAAAGGGGTGCAGAAATAAAAACTGTGGCATTGCATTGCGACAACAAGGTGTCTTGCCTTGCAAAATATTGTTGTTCAAACTTCCTTTATAACGTTCAGGTGGTGGGCGATGATAACAAAGTTGTGTCTATGTTTGCCTTTGACGAAATAGAAGATATTCTTATAAACTATCCGCCAAACACAAAACTTAAACAAATTGACTAAATGATGACAAAACTGATATAATGCACAGGATAAGAGGTTATCTATGAATTTTAATGAAGTACAAAAACCATCAAGATACGTTGGCGGCGAATTTGGCTTGCCAGATATGAACATGCAGGCATCATCTACTTTCTGCATGTGCTTTCCTGATACTTACGAAGTGGGCATGTCAAACCTTGGCATACGCATTTTATATTATATTCTCAATCAGCAACCGCAGTTGCGTTGCGAACGTTGTTTTGCTCCTTGGGGTGACTATGCGCAATATTTAAAAGAAAACGATTTGCCACTTGCCAGCATCGAAACAAAAATGCCACTTAAAAGTTTTGATATGCTTGGTTTTTCGTTGTCTTATGAACTTGCGTATTCAAACGTGTTATATATGCTTGACCTTGCAGGCATTCCATTCCGTTCAAAAGACCGTGACGAAAACTGGCCTTTGCTCATTGCCGGTGGCCCTTGCGTAGTTAACGCAGAGCCTGTTGCCGACTTTTTTGATATCATCAACGTTGGCGAGGGCGAAGAAATGCTCAAAAACATTGCCCTTGCTTATGACGAAAACAAAGGAAAAATGTCAAAGCAAGAGTTTTTGCAATACGTAAACGACAATATCGAAGGAGTATACGTTCCTTCGCTGACTTCTTTTGAACAAAACGAAAATGGCGTTGTGACAAAAATAAACACTCCACACAAAACAAAAAGGGTTTACGTTCGCAATATGGACGAAAGCTATTTTCCAGACAAAGCAATTGTGTCTAACATAGAGTTGGTTCATGACCGTGCCGTTGCCGAACTGTTTCGTGGTTGTGCAAACGGTTGCCGTTTTTGTCAGGCTGGCTTTATATACAGACCTGTTCGCGAAAGGTCGGTAGAAAAAATGACGGATATCTGCACGAAACTTATTGCAAACACAGGTTATGACGAATTGTCGCTCAACAGTTTGTCAACGGGCGACTATTCGGGGCTTAAACAACTTATTCAAAACCTTCAGCCGTTGGTAAAAGAAAAAAAGGTGCGCCTTGCATTGCCAAGTTTGCGTCTTGACACTTTCGATGGCGAGTTTGCACAAAACAACAGGTTGTCGTCGCTTACTTTTGCTCCGGAGGCGGGCACGCAAAGACTTCGTGACGTTATCAACAAAAACGTAACGATGGAAGATATCGACTCAAGCGTTATTTCTGCTTTCGAGCGTGGTTTTTCTACAGTAAAACTTTATTTTATGATGGGTCTGCCAACCGAAACTATGGAAGATATCGACGGCATTTGCGAGCTTGCATATCATATTAAAGATTTATATTACAAACATCGCAAAAGCAAAAAAGATATCAAAATAAACATCAGTTGTGCAACCTTTATTCCAAAACCTCACACACCGTTCCAGTGGGAGGCTTTTGACAGCTATGAAAATATTTCGCAAAAGCAGGCGTATATGAGGCAAAAACTTCGCAACAGAAACATTTCGTTGTCTTGGCACGACTATGAGTCTTCAACGCTCGAGGCTGTTTTTGCCCGTGGCGACAGAAGACTTGCAAACGTTATCGAACAGGCATACAAAAACGGTGCAAAGTTTGACGGCTGGACAGAGCATTTCAAATTTGATGCTTATATGCAGGCTTTTGAGCAATTTGGTCTTGACTATAAACAATATCTTCGTGAACGCAACGAAGACGAAATTTTGCCTTGGGATTATTTGGATATGGGCGTTGACAAAAACTTTTTGTTGCGCGAAAGACACAAGGCATATCAGGCAAAATGTACTTTGAGTTGCAACAAACAATGCAATGCGTGTGGTTTGCAAAGTGAGGGGTTGTGCAATGTTAATCGTTAAATATACAAAAAAAGGCAGTGCATGCTACGTTTCGCACGTGGACACTTTGCGCACTATAAATCGCACTTTCAGTCGTGCAGACGTTAGTGTTGATTATTCAGAAGGTTTCAATCCACACATGCTGGTTTTCTTTTCTCCACCAAATGCTGTTGGTGTAGAGAGTGAGTGCGAATATTTTGCCGTTTCAACAAAAGACGAAAGAGATTTTCTCAACAGATTCAACAACAATGCTCCACAAGGGTTTGTTGCTCAAAAAATGTGGGTGACAGACAAAAACCCAAACCTTGCAAAAGAAATCACTCGTGCCGAATACGTTATCAGTGGTTGTGGCATTGGCAAAATCAAGGTAGAAAATATTTTTGATATGCCAGAGTTCAACGTTAGTTTTTCAGATAAAAACGGCGAAAAAACAAAAGACTACAAAAGTTTTGTGTTGAGTGCCAAAACAATGGGCGACGACGAAATTTGCGTTGTTCTCAAATATGGCAACGAAAATTTGCGTCCAGACAGATTTATAGACGGCCTTGTTCAAAACTTTGGTCTGGGCAAACAAGACTACAAAATAACAAAAACAAAAGTTTTTGCAAACGACGTTTTTGCAGACGACTTTTTGGATAATTTTATGAAATAAAGACAACCTCTTGCGAATAGACTTTCGTGAGAGGTTTTTTTATGCAAAATTATTTTTCACAAAGTGTTTCTCAAACTCTTTCTCGTTTGGGGTCTGGTGTTTCTGGGTTGAGCGAAAGCGAGGCAGAACAAGGACTTAAAAAATATGGTCAAAATCAGCTTGTTCAAAAAAACAAGGGTGGTGCGTTAAAACTGTTTTTGTCGCAGTTTGCCGACGTTATGGTAATAATGCTTGTCGCTGCAGCAGTTGTGTCAGGCGTGCTTGCATATCTGTCAAAAGACACTCACGAACTTTTTGATACAATCATTATTATATTTATCATTTTTATAAATGCCACCGTTGGTTTTGTTCAGCAATATCGTGCAGACAAGGCGATAGAACAGCTCAAAAAAATGTCGGTAGGAAAAACAAAAGTTAAAAGGGATGGTGTGGTGCGATTGGTTGACAGCAACCTTATCGTGCCAGGAGATATCCTGCTGTTGCAACAGGGAGATATGGTGCCTGCCGATTGCAGACTTGTTACCTGCACAAATCTTTCCTGTGACGAATCTTCGCTTACAGGCGAATCAACTGCTGTCAAAAAAAATGCAGACCTGGTGATTAAAAGCGACGTTGCCGTTGCAGAACAAAAAAACATGGTGTTTTCTTCTTCTTTTGTGGTTGGTGGTCATTGTGTTGCAGTGGTTGTGGCAACTGGCATGAACACGCAAATAGGCAAAATTGCAACCATGCTTGACAGTCAGCAGCAAACCGAAACGCCATTGCAAAAAAACCTGAACAAACTTGGCAAAATTCTGTCGTTTGTGGTTGTTGGCATTGCAGTTGTTATTTTTGCTGCGGGTGCTTTTCTCAAGGGGACGCCACTCGTTCAAAACTTTATGTCGTCGGTGGCTGTTGCTGTTGCCGCTATT
This sequence comes from Clostridia bacterium, assembly GCA_017505015.1. GTDB lineage: Bacteria > Bacillota > Clostridia > Christensenellales > CAG-314 > Heteroclostridium. Next base: position 1,895 of record JAFVQA010000089.1, on the reverse strand, counting down.
CCCGAGGGGTTGCCTGCCGTTGTTACTATAATAATGGCAATGGGCATGCGAAAAATGAGCAAACACAAAGCGATAGTGCGCAAACTTCACGCGGTAGAAACACTTGGCAGTTGCAACTATATCTGCAGTGACAAAACCGGCACGCTCACTCAAAACAAAATGAGGGTGGTTGATTTCTGGTCACTGTCTGACAAAAATGCTTTTGCAAACTGCATAAAATTTTGTTCGTCAGTAAAAGGTGTTTATGGCAATTTTGTAGGAAGTCCGACAGAAGTGGCATTGCAAAACTGGCTTGAAGAACAAAAACTTGCCGTTGACGATGGGGTGGTTACAAGCGAAGTGCCTTTTGATTCGTCACGAAAACTGATGACTGTGTGCGTAAACGACGAAATATGCTATACAAAGGGCGCACCTGATATACTTGTGAGCAAATGTGCATATATTTTGCATGACGGAAAAGAATGTGTGCTTACAAGAGAAAAAAAGAAAGACGTTTTAATGCAAAACTTAAAAATGGCGTCAAATGCTTTGCGTGTTATTGGTTTTGCTTATAAAAAAGATAACCATGCTGATGAAAGCGAAATGGTGTTTATTGGTCTTTGCGGTTTGATTGACCCACCAAGAAAAGAAGTTTTTTCTGCCGTTAGTCAATGCAAAAGGGCGGGTGTTTCTGTTGTTATGATAACTGGCGACCACAAACAAACCGCATTTGCAATAGCAAAACAAATTGGCATCGCACAAGATGAAAGTCAGGTGGTTACTGGCAGTCAGCTTGACAAAATGACTACAAAAGAATTTGCAAAAACAGTCAAACAAGCAAGGGTGTATGCAAGAGTCAGCCCAAAGCATAAAAATATGATTGTAAAAGAGTTGCAGATACAGGGCAACGTGGTTGCTATGACTGGCGATGGGATAAACGATGCACCAAGCATAAAATCGGCAGACATCGGCATTGCAATGGGCATTGCTGGCACCGACGTTACTAAAAATGCATCTGACATGATTGTTGCAGACGACAACTTTGCAACCATTGTGACAGCTGTTAAAGAAGGGCGTCGCATTTTTGCAAACATAAAAAAGACAATTCAGTTCTTTCTGGCGACCAATCTGGCAGAAGTTGTTGCAATTTTTGTTACTTCTGTTTTCTTTCCACAATATACATTTTTGTTGTCGTCGCAGTTGTTGTGGATAAACCTCGTTACAGACAGCTTTCCTGTTTTGGCATTGGGCACGGAAAAAGCTGAAAAAGACGTTATGTCACGCAAACCTCAAAAAGCAACGAAAAGCATTTTTGACAAATCGTCACTTTTGTCAACCTGTGTATTTGGCACGGCAATAACAATTTTGTCACTTGCAACTTTTTTTGTGTTTTTGAACAAATATGGCAACTGTGTTGCAAGCACAATGACCTTTTTCGTTATGTCTTTTGCCGAACTGTTTCATGCATTCAACCTTCGCAGCGACAAATTTTCGTTGTTTAAAACAGGGATATGGTCAAACAAAACTTTGGTTGTTACGGTTGTGCTTTGTGTGTTTATAAACGTTGTTGTCAGCGCTTTGCCTGTTTTTCAGATTGCACTGGGCATAACCAGTTTGTCGCTGTATCAATGGCTTTTGGTTTTTGTGCTTTCACTTGCGATCATTCCTGTTGGCGAAGTTTATAAAATGGTTGCAAACAAAAGGTCAAAATAAACTCTCACGCGCGCACGCGCGTATGTGCGTGCATGTGCGTATATATAATGAATGGTGTTTTGAACAAAAAAAGGAGGTTTTTCAATCTCTTTTTTTAATTAAAAAATTTTAAAAATTTTGTCAAAAACGTTTGGCTAAAAACAAATTTTATGATAATATAAAGCTCCACTCGATTGAAAGTCTTGCAAAAGACTGTCGGCGAG
>JAFVQA010000088.1 GCA_017505015.1 Clostridia bacterium | reverse complement strand
AGGTCTCCATCACCTGCACCCCCGGCACCGAGGCCGCATCCGCCCAGGTCCGTGTGCCCGTTTCCGTCAACTGATCCATAACCCCGGTACTCGGTTTGAGTAGTCTTTTGGTTTTTAACCTCATCCGTCTGACATTTGTCAGACACCTTCCCCTTTTAAAGTGGAAAGCTTTTTTGTGGATTATTGAAGGTCGGCAAATTTAACAACTTCTACACCGGCTTCGTTAAGGAGTTGAAGTGAAAATTCGTCTGGATAACCTTCGTTGTAAATTACCTTTTTGATGCCACTGTTGATAATGAGTTTTGCACAGATAACACATGGTTGGTGTGTAACGTACATAATGGCATCTTTAATGTTTACGTTGAGTCTGCCAGCCTGAACGATTGCATTTTGTTCGGCATGAACTGCATAGCAAAGTTCGGCATGAGTGCCACTTGCAATGTTGAGTTTGCGACGCAAACATTCACCTTTGTCTTTGCAACTAACCACACCGCTTGGTGCACCGTTGTAACCTGTTGTGATAATGCGTTTATCTTTGACAATAACTGCACCAACCTGTCTGTTTTGTTGATAGCAACTTGACCATGTTGAAACAAGTTTTGCCATATCCATAAATCGTTGATCCCATTTATCCATAGTAAAATTCCCCTTGCTTTGATAGTTGCATTTTAACACAGTAATGCAAATAATTCAATAGCAAATTTAATTAAAGACGTATGATATAAATTTAACTAAAATACTTTCGACCCTATCTGTTGCTATTCAAGTGACACTCGTTCTTATTTAAGTGACGCTTTAAACAAGAGTTGAAAGAGATATTTGCAGAAAAGATAAAAAAATTAAACAAATATTGCAAATTCGTGCAGAAAATGCCATTGTTTGCATAGATTTTGTATAAAAATGTGATAAAATAGTGACAATATTGTATTGACAAATTTTATAGATGATTTATAATAGATTTAGCACTCGATGCAAAAGAGTGCTAAACACAATTTAAACATCAACCCAGGAGGTAATATAATGAAATTGAGACCTTTGTTTGACAAGGTTGTTTTGGAACCTGTTGAAGCAATTGAAAAAACTACCGGTGGCATTTTGCTCCCTGGCACAGCACAGGAAAAGCAACAAATTGGCACTATCGTTGCAGTTGGCAACGGTGGCGTAATGGATGGCAAAGAAATCGTTATGCAAGTTGAAGTTGGCCAAAAAGTGCTTTATGCAAAATATTCTGGTTCTGAATTTAAATATGAAGGAAAAGAATACGTAATTATTCGCCAAAGCGATATTTTGGCTATCATGGAATAAGGAGATTGTTTTTAAATGGCTAAACAAATCAAATATGGCATTGAAGCAAGAAAAGCCCTTGAAAACGGCGTAAACATTCTTGCAGACACAGTAAAAATCACACTTGGCCCTAAAGGCAGAAACGTTGTTTTGAGCAGAAAATATGGTTCTCCACTCATTACTAACGACGGTGTAACAATTGCAAAAGAAATTGAACTTGAAGATGCTGCAGAAAACCTCGGCGCACAAATCGTTAGAGAAGTAAGCACAAAAACAAACGACGTTGCCGGTGACGGCACAACTACTGCTGCTGTTTTGGCACAAGCCATCATCAACGAAGGCAGCAAAAACGTTGCAGCTGGCGCAAACCCTGTTATCCTTAAAAAAGGTATTGCAAAAGCAGTTGACGTTTGTGTAGACGAACTCAAAAAAATCAGCAAACCTATCAGCGACAAACACTCTATCGCACAAGTTGCAAGCATTTCTGCCGGTGACGAATCTATTGGCGAACTCATCAGCCTTGCAATGGAAAAAGTTGGCAACGATGGTGTTATCACTATCGAAGAAAGCAAAACAATGAAAACAGAACTCAAAGTTGTAGAAGGCATGCAATTTGACCGTGGTTTTGCTTCTCCATATATGGCAACTGACCTTGACAAAATGGTTGCAGAACTTGACAACCCATTTATTCTCATTACTGACAAAAAAATCACTCACATTCAGGAAATTCTTCCTGTTTTGGAACAAGTTGTAAAAACTGGCAGAAAACTTCTCATTATTTCTGACGATATCGAAGGCGAAGCTTTGGCTACACTCGTGCTCAACAAACTTCGCGGTGCTTTCACTTGCGTTGCCGTTAAAGCTCCTGGTTTTGGCGACAGAAGAAAAGCTATGCTCGAAGACATTGCTATCCTCACTGGTGGAGTTGTGGTAAGTGAAGAACTTGGCTATGAACTCAAAGAAACAACTCTTGACATGCTTGGCAGTGCAAGACAAGTTCGCGTTGACAAAGACAACACTGTTATCGTAGAAGGTGCAGGTTCAAGTGAAAACATTGCTCAAAGAGTAAAACAAATCAAAAATATGCTTGTTGAATCTACAAGCGAATATGACAAAGAAAAATTACAAGAAAGACTTGCAAAACTTGCAGGTGGCGTTGCAGTAATTGAAGTTGGCGCAGCAACAGAAGTTGAAATGAAAGAACGCAAACTTCGCATCGAAGATGCTCTCAACGCAACTCGTGCCGCTGTAGAAGAAGGCATTGTTCCTGGCGGTGGCGTTGCCCTTTTGTCAACTTATAACGCAGTAGAAGCATTTGTAAACGGTCTTGAAGGCGACGAAAAAACAGGTGCAAAAATTGTTTTGACAGCAATTCAAGCCCCTATCAAACAAATTGCAACAAACGCAGGCGTTGACGGCAGCATTGTTATCCACGAACTTTTGAAAAATGAAAGTGCAACTTATGGTTATGATGCACTCAACAACCAGTTTGTTGACATGATTGAAGCGGGCATTCTTGACCCAACAAAAGTAACACGCAGTGCATTGCAAAACGCAGCAAGTGTTGCAGCAACAATGCTCACAACAGAATCTGTAGTTGTTGACTTGCCAGAACCACCTGCCCCTGCTATGCCAGCCGGTGACATGTATTGATAACAAACAAAAAACAAACAAAAAATTAAAGCCACTCTTCCGAGTGGCTTTTTTACAACATAAGATACATACAAAAAAAGCCTCGCGATGCGAGGCTTTTTTATTGTTTGATTTTGATTTATCTGTATCCTTGGCTCTTCATTGCTTGCGCCATAAGATTTGCTTGTTCGACACGGTCTTTTTCTCTTTGAGTATCAATTGCTTCCATAAGAAGATTTTTAAACTTTGGTGCCTTAGATATAAAATCAAACTTATCTTTACTTCCTGTTGAACTGACCATAATTGTAGAATAACCAAAAATTCTTCCAAAGAAAGTTTCTTTGATATAAACGTGATCTACTTTTGTAAGATGAATGTCAAGCATTGTTCTTTTAATTATACCAATTTTACCAATTACTCTCTTGTTTGTCACAACCAATTTTGCGTTTGCAAGTGTAAGTATTCTGCCAATAAGTGGAATTAAACAAATACCTGCAATTCCAAGAAATAGTCCTTTTGAAGTACCAGTATCTTCTGGGAGTAATACATACAATAAAATAAAAAGTACTGGCAGTATCAACCATTCAAATACAGCAAGCCAAGAGAATTTTGCTTTTGCAATAACCATTTCATTTGAAACCAAATTGTTTTCGATATAACCCATATCTTCCTCCTTTTTAACAGCAGTTTGCTGTTCTAGCACAATTTTACAACAATTTGTTGTATTTTGTCAATAAACAAGGAAAAAATAAAGTATGAAAATTTTTGCACAACGATTGAAAGAACTGCGAAAAGACAAAAATTTGTCGCAACAACAAATGGCAGAATATTTAAAGATAAAACAACAGTCATATGCCAGATATGAGGCTGACACGTCAGAACCAAGTTATGAAATGCTTGTTGAAATTTCCAGATATTTTGACGTAAGTGCAGACTATCTGCTTGGCATTAAAGATTATTAACAAAAAACAAAAGCCACTCGAAAGAGTGGCTTTTTTGTGTCTTTAATTTTTCTTTTTTTTGTTTTGCTGACGAATAAATTCGTTAAGCATGCGTTTTCTGCGAACGTATGCCATAACAACGTATACAGTGCAAAGCACACACATAATTGCAAGCGTATAGCCATATCTCACGTATTT
>JAFVQA010000017.1 GCA_017505015.1 Clostridia bacterium | reverse complement strand
GGGGGGGGGTAATTATAACGGTGTCAGTTGCTTATACGGCAGTCGGTTTAAACCGACTGCTTTTTTGTTTAAAAAATTTAGTGTGTCGCCTGTTTACAACTTGCAACCAAACAATTGAAAAACAAACGGGTTTTTGATATAATCTATTATGTATAACTATGTATAATTGATTGCTATGCAGTTTTTGACCATGCATTGCTTTTTGGGGGATTTATGTCAAAACAAACCAAACAAAAAGTATCATTAAAAAAGCGTGTTTTGCCAACAATTTTGTTGTCCGTAACACTTCCTTTGGTGCTTTGCGTTTTAATTCCATTAGAAATTTATGGCAACAATCTTGAAGAATTTATGTTTTCGCTCTCTGGTTTTTTGCCAATGTGTTTTTTGTTTGCATTGTTGCTTTCGGCAGTTATTTTTGCAGGTGTGTTCTTTTTGCCACAAAATGGATATCGTGTTGCGTGCACTGTTGTTGCAACGTTGGCACTCATGGCATTTTTGCAAGGGACATATCTCAATGCAGGCATGAGTTCGCTTGCAGGTGATAACCTTGGCGACAAAACCATTTCTGTTTTTTCAAAGGTATTGAACCTTGTTATCTGGATTGTCGTCATCGGTGGTGGGGTTGTTTTTACAACCTTGTTTGACAAAAAGAATTTAAGTGGTGTAATCACTCTTGTTATTTGTGCAGTAGTTATCATTGCACAGGCTATGGGGCCAGTTGTTGTCATTATGACAAACAATCAGGTTTTCACACCTAAAGAGGATCGTCTTGTGTCAGAAGACGCATCATACGTGCACAACATTCTTACAAAAGAAAACCTTACAACAGTTTCAACAAGTGGCAACGTGTTTTATTTTTGCATAGACAGGTTTGATCAGCTTTATGCAGAGCAAGCGTTGGAAGAATGCCCAGAGGTTTTCGATTGTCTTGACGGCTTTACTTCTTATGCAGACAACATTTCATTGTATGGTCACACATTCCCTGGTGTAAGCAATTTGCTCACAAGCAAAAAATATAACACAGAACTTCGCCGTGGCGAGTTTCTTGACGACGTTTATAATCAAAACGACACTTTGCAGGTGCTTGCACAAAACGGTTATAAAATCAATTTGTTTACACAGCCATATTACGCTTATACAGATGCATACTTTTTGCCAGATTACGTTGAAAATGTTGCAGAAGCAAAAAGTTACGAAGTGAAAAACAAACCGTTGCTTGCCCTTAATATGATTGGCATTTCGGCATATCGTTGTTTGCCTATCATTGCAAAACCACTTGCAGGCACAATATCTTCTGCAACCTGCAACAACTATGCAGAAAGCCTTGGTGCAAATGGTTTTGAAGAGTTTTCTACAGATATGAAAAATGCCTGGGAAAGCATTTCTCAAACAACTTTTAACAGCACTGGCGACAAAAACTTTACCTTTGTTCACGTAGAAGGTTGCCACGGTGTTGACTATGACGAAGAGTGGAACAAAGTTGGTGTTTTTGGCAACAAAGATATAATTATTTCACTCAAAAACAGTTTTAAAATCATTAACGAATATTTGCAGGCAATGAAAGATGCCGGTGTATATGACGATGCAACAATCGTTATCACTGGCGACCATGCAACCCCTGTAAACGACCATGCAAAACTTGGCGAGCCATCTCGCACGGCATTGTTCTTTAAACCGTCTGGCGCAAATCACGACGAAGTAAAATATAGCAATGCACAAGTTTCGCACGACAACGTGTGGGCAGCAATTTTGCAGTCAGAGGGTATTGACGTTCCTTCTTCACTTGGCAAATCATTGTTGCAAATTGACGAAAACGAACAAACAACACGTTATTATTACTGGCATACTTACGGTCTTGCTTTCAGCGAATACGTATACGAAATCAAGGGCAGTGGCAAAGACTTTGCAAACTGGCAGTTGGTTGACGAAAAACATTTTGACCGTTTTATAATGGACTAAAGGATAATTTTTTTATGGATATAATGTATTACGTTTGCATACCATTTGGTTTTGTAATGAAATTGTGCTGGCAACTTGTCAGCAACTATGGTCTTGCAATATTGTTGTTCACAATTGCAACAAAAGTCATTTTGTTGCCTGTTTCTGTGTGGATACAAAAAAATTCAATTCTTATGGTAAAAATTCAGCCTGAAATAAACTTTCTCAAAGCAAGACTTTCAGGCAATATAGATGCCATTGCAGAAGAACAGTCAAAATTGTTCAAACGCGAAAAATATCACCCAATGCTTTCGTTGGTGCCACTCTTTTTGCAAATCTTTTTGTTGCTGGCAGTTATCGAAATCATCTATCACCCAATGACTTATCTTTTTGGGTTCGGTAATGGTGAGATTGCACTTGTTGCAAACTATCTGGGGCTTGATCCATCAGCTTCTACCTGTCAGATAGCAATTATCGAGGCAATCAAAAACGAAACGTTGACAGCAGGCACAGTCATTGCAGGCCTCGATGCAGACGTTCTTTCACAAATGGTTTTTGCATCGCAGGATTTCCAAATGAGCTTTTTGGGTATCAATTTGTCAATTATTCCTGTTGACGTATGGGGTTTGTATATTCTCGTTCCTGTTCTTGCAGGATTGTCATCTTGGGTTATGTGCTGGACACAAAATATGTCAAATGTTATTCAGCACGAACAAGGCAAACTCAACCAATATGGCATAATGATTTTGAGCGTGGCTTTGTCACTTTATCTTGGCTTGTTTGTTCCGGCAGGCATTGCTTTGTATTGGATTTTGAGCAACCTTACTTCTGTTGGTCAAATGTATTTACTCAACGTTGCAATTAACCCTAAAAAATACGTTGACTATGATGCTCTTGAAGAAAGCCGTGTTGCTTTGGCAGAATCAAAGGCGTTTGGTCAGATTGACAAAAAAGATCCGCTTTACAAACAAATGAAAAAACGCGAAAAAGTGGATTATAAGGCATTCAAACACGTTGCAAACAAACACATTGTTTTCTATTCAGAAAAAAGTGGTTTTTATAAATATTACAAAGATCTTATCGAAGAACTTATCAAACGTTCAAACGTTGTTATTCACTACGTAACAAACGACTATAACGACCAGATTTTTGAAATTGCAAAAACACAATCACGCATCAAACCATATTACATAAGCCTTAAAAAGACTGCGCTTCTCATGATGCTTGTAGAAACGGATATGTTTTTGATGACAACACCTGACCTTGACAAATATTATCTCAAACGTTCGTTCCTTAAAAAAGATATCGAATATGTATACGTTCCTCACGATACAATGAGCGCGCACATGGGTTTTAACGAAGGTGCATTTGACGCTTTCGACACAATTTTGTGCGTTGGTCAGCACTTTGTAAACGAAATTCGCAAAACAGAAGAGGTGTATAATCTCAATGCAAAAAATCTTGTAGAATTTGGTTTTCCATTGTTAGACGAACTTGTTGCAAAAGGCAGAAAAGAAAACGAAAACAAGGTGGATACAGGCAAAAAAGAAATTCTCATTGCACCATCTTGGCAGGAAGATAACCTGCTCGATTCTGTTATTGACGAACTTATTGCAAATTTGTGTTGCGACGAATATCACGTTACAGTTCGCCCTCACCCAGAATATGCAAAACGTTTTAAATATCAGCTCAACGAACTTGTAGAAAAATATAAAGACTACGACCAAAGCAAACTTTCATTCGAACTTGATTTTTCTGCAAACAAATCAATTTATTCAGCAGACCTTATGATAACAGACTGGTCAGGCATTTCGGCAGAGTTTTGCTTTGCAACTCAACGCCCTGCAGTGTTTATCAACACAAAAATCAAGGCAAACAACAAAAACTGGCAAAACCTTGGCATTACTCCGGTAGAAATGTATTTCCGCAACGAACTTGGCATTGCTTTGGACAAAAATCAGGTTTGTGACATAAAACAAACGGTAGAATATTTGTTTGCCAACGGTGATAAATATAAAGAAAAAATCGACAACTATTTTGAAACGTTCACCTTCAACCACGGCACTGCCGCACAAAAAGGTGCACAATATATACTTAAATCACTTGTAGATAAAAAGAAAAACAAACAAAACTAAAGGGGTGTATTATGATTAACTTTATTTCATCAATGTTGCTTTACATCGATCCAGCGGCAACAACAGTTTTGCTCACATCAATCACTGCAATCGTGGCTGCAGTTGGCGCAACAGCAATCGTTTTGTGGCGCAAAGCTAAAAAGAAAGTTGGCAAAGTGCTCAACATCGATCCAAACGCTAACAAAGAAGTAGAAGAAGAAATCGTTATTACAGAAAGCGACGAAGCTAACGACTAATTTTTAAAAACAAAAGTTTAAAAACAAAGGGATTTTCCTATGCTTAATTTTACGGTAGGACCTGTGCAGTCAAACGACGAGGTGTTGCAAATTGGTGCGCAACAAGTGCCATATTTTCGTACGCCTGAGTTTTCTGCAACAATGCTCCAAAACGAAAAACTCATGCTTGATTTCTGCAACGCTCCACAAGGCTCAAGAGCTGTGTTTATCACTAGTTCTGGTTCTGCATCTATGGAGGCTGCAGTTATCAACCTGCTCAATCAAAATGACAAAGCCCTTGTTGTAAATGGTGGCACGTTTGGTCAACGTTTTGTTGATTTGTGCAAAATTCACAACGTGGCTTTTGACGAAATCAAACTTAGTGCAGGTCAGGCACTTACGAAAGAAATTCTTTCGCAATATAATGCAAAAAATTATACTGCTTTTCTGATCAATCATCACGAAACGTCAACAGGCGTGCTTTATGACCTTGACCTTGTGTCACAATTTTGCAAACAAAACGATTTGTTGCTTGTGTTAGATGCAATCAGTTCTTTCCTTGCAGAAGACGTTGACCTTGCAAAATATGGCGTAGACGCTATGATCACAGGTTCACAAAAAGCATTGGCTTGCCCACCGGGCATCTCTATTATGGTGCTTGGCAAACGAGCGATTGAAAGGGTAAACACAAACCCAACAAAGTGCATGTATCTTGACCTTAAAAGTGCTTTGTCAAACGGCGAAAGAGGTCAAACACCGTTTACACCTGCCGTTGGCACTTTGTTGCAGATAAACGAACGTTTGCGTCAGATAGAAAAAGCAGGTGGTGCTCAGGCAGAAATTGAACGAACAAAACAACTTGCGCTTTATTTCAGAGAACAAATAAAAGACCTTCCTTTCAAAATGTTTTCGCAATCACCATCTAATGCAGTGACTTCTCTTGAAGCATTGGACAACGATGCCTATGATTTGTTTATAAAATTAAAAGACGAGTTTGGCATTTGGATTTGCCCAAACGGTGGTGCACTTAAAGACAGGGTTTTTCGTGTTGGTCATATTGGCAACCTTTGCAAAGACGACTATGACGTGTTGGTAGACGCTTTAAAAAAGGCAAAGGGGGTATAAATGAAAAAAGTTATTACCTACGGTACTTTTGACTTGTTGCATTTTGGTCACGTAAACGTTTTGCAAAATGCAAAAAAACTTGGCGACTATCTTATCGTTGGCATTACGTCAGACGATTTTGACAAGCGTCGTGGCAAACTTAACGTCAAACAATCACTTTCTGAAAGAATAGATGCAGTAAAAAAACTTGGTATTGCCGATGAAATTATCGTTGAAGAATACGAAGGTCAAAAAATAGACGACATCAAAAAATATGACGTAGATATTTTTACAGTCGGTTCAGACTGGGTTGGCAAGTTTGATTACCTCAACGAGTTTTGCAAAGTAATGTATTTGCCACGCACAGAGGGTATTTCAAGCACACAGCAACGCAATGCAAATTCGTTGCGACTTGGTATTGTTGGTGAAGTGAGTTATATTCACAAATACGTTGCAGAGTCAAAAGTGGTAAACGGGTTGGAACTTGTTGGTATTTGTGCAAAAAGCACGCGCAATTTTCCTGACGAAATTTTAAGCTTTGTAAGTGAAAAAGCATATGAAGACTTTCTTGATGACGTAGACGCAGTTTACGTTGCATCTCAACCTAAATATCATTTTGAGCAAATCAGCCTTGCATTAAAAAAGGGCAAACACGTGCTTTGCGAGTCACCAATTGCGCTTACGCAACAACAATGCACACAGTTGTTTGACCTTGCAAAACAAAGGGGTTGCATTTTGATGGAAAGCATAAAAACTGCATATTCCGTTGCGTACAGCAGACTTTTGCTTTTGGCAAAAATGGGCGAAATTGGCGACGTTGTTTCTATAGATGCAACCTGCACAAGCCTTATGGACAAAAAGCAAAACCAACTCGACTACGAATGGAAAAGTTTGTATGCGTGGGGTCCGACTGCAATGCTTCCTGTTTTTCAACTGCTTGGCACAAATTTCGTTCACAAAAATATTGCAACTGCATATATCGACAAAAAACAAAAGTTCGATGCTTTTACAAACGTAAACTTCATTTACAAAAATGCAGTGGCTAACGTAAAAGTCGGCAAAGGTGTTAAGTCCGAAGGTGAGCTTATCATTTCAGGAACAAAAGGTTATATCTACGTTCCTGCACCATGGTGGAAAACAGACTATTTTGAAATTCGTTATGAAGATTCTTCAAAAAATAAACGCTTTTTCTATCAGCTTGAAGGTGAAGGTATCAGGCACCAATTTGTTACTTTTGTTAAATCAATCGAACTTGGTCTTAACGTTTCATATATCGACAATGAAATTTCACAGGCAATAGCTGGTATTGTTCAGGATTTTGAAGATAAAAAAGATTTATATACAATAGAAATTTAATAAAAAAGCACCGCAAGGCGTACCTGCGATAGAGCAGGTACGCCTTCGGTGTTTGTATTGGTTTGGATGCGAGGATGAATTGTAGTAAAATCAAAATCTAATTTTGGAGGATACTACAATGAAAACCAACTTT
>JAFVQA010000087.1 GCA_017505015.1 Clostridia bacterium | reverse complement strand
TTCGATGGAAAGTGTTTTGAAAGCAGTTGAAGAAGGTATTGTAAAAGTTTCGTCGTTGCACAACTTCTGCCCTGTTCCACCATTTGCTTCTGGAGCAGTACCAAACCTATTTTCGCCTTCAACAAAAAGTAAAATAGAATCAGAGTTATGGCGTAAGCATACGCTAAACACGTTAGAATTTGCAAAGCAAACAAATGCAAAGGCTATTGTTGCACACTCTGGAAGGTTGTCGTATTTTCTGTTTGAACCAGAAAAAAGAGTTGTGAACTTCACCGATAAATTTATCCCTGCTGAACTTGCCGAAAACGAAAAATATCTGCAAGAAGTAAAAAAATTCGTTGATAAATCATCAAAACGTGCTTTCAAAAAAGATTATAAAAATCTGATTTCAAACTTGCAATCGATAGAAGAAAATCTGAAAGAAAGTAATGTTGTCATCGGTGTTGAAAATCGCGAAGGCACTGCCGAATTGCCTTTAGATTGGGACTTTAAACAACTTTTTGAAAACTTTAACGAAAGCGAATTTATAAAAGTCTGGCACGATGTTGGACATTCAAAAATAAAAGATTTGAAAAAACTTTATTCGCAACAACAACTCATAGAAAATACTTTGCCTAACATCGTTGGTTGGCATTTGCACGATTGTTCAGATACTTGCAAAGACCATGTTGCCATCGGAAAAGGTGATATAAATTTTGATGTGCTCAAACAATATTTTAATCCACAAAAACACATCTTTACGCTTGAGTTGAATTATAAAGTAAAAACTGCCGATGCAAAAGATTCGCTAAAACGAGTTCAAGATTTGTTAGCATAATGAAACGAACAACCGATATCATAAATTTCTGCGACTTTGTAAAAATCGATAACAAAAAATTGCGTAAGTTCATATCTTTGCTTGATGCTGAGCTTCCACCAGAATATCGCGCACCAGAAGGGTCGCTTTCAATCGCGATATTCGACGACCCTGCTCCTGCAAAAATTCATGAAGATTTTATGAACAATCCTGCGCCAACAGATGTCATAACATTTGATGGCGATAATACAGAAGATAACGCTGGCGAAATTTGCGCATCGGCTGAAATGGCTTTAAAATGTGCACCGAAATTTGCAAATACGCCTTCGCGTGAACTTTCGTTGTATGTCGCACACGGATATCTTCATTTGGCTGGTGTTGACGATATCGCAGAAGCCGATGCAAAAATTATGCGTTATGCAGAATCGCTTGCATTGGCTATTTTAGACAAACACTTCAGAACTCAAATATTCAAATTCAATGATTAAAAAACTTGGCAATTATTTCTTTTCGGGCTTGTTCATAACACTTCCGATTATCGTTACTTTATTTTTGATTTTATTTTTAATTCGCAATATCGGTGCCCCTGCATCGCAATTTGTGTTTATTCCACTTTTAGAGTTTTTTGATAAATCAATGCCAAGCTCTGGAATAGGAAAAATTGCCATAGACTTTTTCTCGATGTTAATTGTGTTCGCCATACTGACTTTCTTGGGTGCAATTTCGCAATTTATTATCGGAAAAATGATGATTTCGGTATCGGAAAAAATCATAAATAAAATTCCATTTGTGGGCAAAGTTTACAAAACAGTAAAACAAATTGTTGACACGTTCTCGAAACAAAACAAAGCAGTGTTCCAGAAAGCAGTGCTAATCGAGTTTCCACGCAATGGAGTATATTCGGTAGGATTTTTAACAAGCCAAACTCAAGGCGAAATGAACGGTAATTCTACCGAAAAAATGCTGAATGTTTTTGTGCCAACAACACCAAATCCAACAAGTGGATTCTTGATGGCTGTTCCAGAAAAAGATGTAATCATACTCGATATGAGTGTTGGCGATGCTATGAAGCTTATAATTTCGGGTGGTGCTGTTGCTCCGAATGAAATAAAAAAGTAGCTAATTGCTAACGCAGTAAATGGCAGAAGAAAAACACATATCTGCAATTATTTTAGATAAACAACCACGTGCAGAGTCTTCGTTGTTTATTACTGTGTTTTCGCAAGAAGGCCATTTTTGTTTTGTTATGTTTTAAATTCGATGAAGCACTTCAAGAGGATTTGCGGCGTAAGCATA
>JAFVQA010000086.1 GCA_017505015.1 Clostridia bacterium | reverse complement strand
GCCGTGTTGTTGCTCAAACCAGAATTTTTGCTGATTTATTGCGGTTGGGGCAAGCATAACGGCAGACATTCCGTCTTTAAACCATTGCGGAGTGCTTTCATCAATTCTGCACACCTTTTCTAACGGCTTATTTTTGTGCTGAACACCTTGATTTGCACCATAGCCAAAACAAATTATGCAGGCAAGTTTTTGACCGTTTTCAACATTTACACGGCTTTTCTTTTTGCTGTATGTAAGCCCAAGCCAACAAGTATTTAACCCAAGTTGCTGAGCAAACAAAACTAATTTTTCGCCATAATAACCAACTTTTTCGTGCAAATCTTTGCCCTTGTCGCCAACCATTGCAATATAGTTTTTTGCACCCTTTATTTTGCCATAATGCGCAAGAAAATTGTCAAATGCATCGGGATGTTCTGTGATGATTTGTATGTTAAGCCCACTTTGCTCGTTGCATTCGTTTACAAGTTGATTTAACGTGGCAATTTTAAAATCTTCTACCACGGTGTCGAGATAACTGCGAACAGAGTGACGTTGTTTCATTGCTGTTAAAATATCCATATGCATGCTCCTCTTTTGTTTATCATATCACAAAAACAAATATAAAAAAAGACTGCAGGTGCAGTCTTTTTGCTTTTATGAACGAGCAAGTCCGTCTACGTGCAAAACTTCGCCAGAAATATAACTTGCCATGTCGCTTGCCAAAAATACGAAAGCGTTTGCGATATCTTCTGGTTCACCAATGCGATGGAGTGGAATTGAATTGATGAGTGGTTGAATCATGCTTTCTGGCAATGCTTTTACCATGTCTGTTTTTGTAATGCCAGGAGCAACTGCGTTTACGCGAATGCCTTTTGGTGCAAGTTCGCGCGCCAAAGCAAGTGTAAAACCGTTTACTGCAAATTTGCTTGTTGGATATGCAATGCCACTTGGTTGTGCATATTTGCTAACCATGCTGCTTGTGCTGATAATGCAGCCACTTTGTTGTGAAATCATTTGATCAACAACCGCACGTGAACAATTGAAAACTGCAGTTACGTTGAGATCCATTGTATTTTGGAACATTTCTTGCGTATAGCTTGTGATAGGCTCTCTTGCAGAAACACCTGCATTGTTTACCAACACGTCTATTTTGCCATATTTTTGTGCAACTGCATCGAATGCTGATTTTACTTCGTCATAGTTTGTGAGTGACGGGCTGATGCCTTCTACTACCCAGTTGCTGTTTTCTGTCTTGAGGGTTTCTACTGCTTTTTGTGCAGACTCTGGCTTTGAGCCACAAAGGATAACCTTTGCGCCTTGTTGCAAATATGCCCTTGCAATAGCAAGACCAATGCCCCTTGTTCCACCTGTAACGATTGCCACTTTGTCTTTAAGCATCATGATATATAATCTCCTTGTATATGCGTTAATATTTTAACAACTATATTTTAGCACATTGTTATATAAAATGCTATACCCTTTTTGAAAATTTATACTTGTTTTTTAATTTAATAAAATAAAAAAGCACTTGCATAAAGCAAGTGCTTTTGATTTGGTGCCGAAGGCGGGGACTTGAACCCGCACGTTGTCGCCAACAACGGATTTTGAGTCCGTCGCGTCTGCCATTCCACCACTTCGGCGCGATTACCCAATGATAATAGCACAAAGTTGGCGATTTGACAACAAAATTTTTGATGTTTTTGCAAAAAATTGTTACAACAGCTGGTGACCGTTGATTTGCAGTTTGAATGAGCAGTTTAGTTTTTGAGCAGCAGAAATGCACATTCGCATTCGTGACAGAAAAATTTCGAAATAATCAATTGTTGAGCAAATTTCGTTGTCTATAACCAAGGCAAGCAAAATTTGCTTTTTTTCTTTGTCGATAACAAGCTGATTGTTGGTAACGGCAAAGTTAACTCTGTCGTGAATGTCTGCGCTGTCAATCAATCGACCGTCTTTGACTTTGTCTGGCCTTACACGTGAGCGATGAACGTCGCTTTTATCTGCCAGAATAACCGTTGCCGAAGTTATGCTGATTGCCTTGCCAGTTTGTTCGTCGTGGTTGGCGATTGCACACATAACATCTGTTGCATCGCTGAAACACATTCCTCTTTTTGTAAGCAGGTTGTATGCCATTATTGCGCCGTTTTGGGCATGGTTTGGCCTGCCAACCGCATTGCCAACGTCGTGCAACCATGCAGAAATTTTTGCAAGCAAAATTTGTTTTTTGTCAAACCCAAGTTGTGACAAAATTTCGTCTGCCCTGCATGTAACAATGCCAAGGTGTCTTGCGCCGTGTTCGGTATAGCCAATTGCCTTTAGCTGATTTTCTGCCATGGCAATGAGTGAAATAATTTCGTCGTCGTTTTGAATTAAATCTAAAGTCACCATTTATCCTTTAACAATTTGTCAAGCAAGCCAGTGCAACCGTCGTATACGTCGCGATAAGTCACCTGGAAATCACCCGTATACCATGGGTCAGCAACTTCACCACCACGCGAAGTATAATCCATTAGTCTGCTGATTTTGTGAGAATTTTTTTCTCCCAAAATTTTGTGCATATTGCGAATGTTTGCGTTGTCCATGCCGACAAAAAAATCATATTTGTCGCCGTCATCTCGTTTGAGCTGAACGGCACGTTTGCCATCACAGGTTATGCCATGTTTTGCAAGTTCGCGTTTTGCAGGTGGATATACAGGATTGCCAACGTCACCCCAGATTTCCTCCGTGCTGGTTGCTGACGAACAAACCTCAAAAAGGTCTTGCAAGCCTCGTTTTGAAACCATGTCTTTAAACACAAACTCTGCCATTGGAGAACGGCAGATGTTGCCGTGGCAAACGAACATTATTTTAATTTTATTCATAAAACCCCTTTTATATACCAAAAGGAACAGAAAACTGTTCCTTTTTTTAACACAACCTCATCACCTGCTGTCGCAGGAGCTTCTCCTTCAAAGGAGAAGCCTTTTAATAAAACAATTTAACAAACTAATCTATTTGCAGATAAGTTTATTTTTTGTCTGTGCTGCCAAAGCCACCGTTTCGTGTTGCCGAAACGTCGTCGTCAACAGTCACACCAAATGGCAAAAAGATGCCTTGCGCAAACGCCATACCTTCGTTTAAAGACACAACTTTGTCTTGTTTACTGTCGTTTGTTATTTTGATGAATATATGCCCTTCGTTGTCGCTGTAAAAATAGTCGCTGTCAATTATACCAACCGTGTTGTCAAGTTGCAAACGATATTTAAAGCCAAGACCACTGCGTGGAAAAACTGCAAGCAACCAGCCATCAGCAATTTCTGCCCTGATGCCTGTTGGAATTTTTGCACCCTGACCTGCTTTTAATGTTATTTCTGCAGTGCTGTAAAAATCATAACCTGCACTGCCTGTTGTTGCACGTTGTGGCAATTTTATTTCGTCATATACCTTTTGGGCAACGCTTTGGTCGCAACCAAAACAATCAACGTAATCTGCAACAAACCTTTGACTTGAAACTTTTGAAAACTTTGCAATTTTTTGCATATATTTCACCACCTTTAAACAAGTATACAACAAAAACGGTTTTTTAAAAAGACTTTTTTGTCAAATAATATACCCACCTTGCGGTTGACAATTCCGTTTATTTTTGCAACACTTGTAATATGGATGAAAGATGTATTTTACATTGCGATTTGAACAATTTTTATGCATCGGTTGAATGTTTGCTTAACCCAAGTCTTAAAGGATATCCTATTGCAGTAACAGGTGACGCAGACATGCGACACGGCATTGTTCTGGCAAAAAGCAACGAAGCAAAAGCCTGTGGTGTAAAAACTGCAGAAGCCATATGGCAGGCAAGGCAAAAATGCCCTGACCTGATTTGTGTGCCGCCACATCACAATGCCTATGCAGAATATTCACGAAAGGTAAAGGCAATTTATATGCAATACAGCGACCTTGTCGAGCCTTTTTCTCTTGACGAATGCTGGATTGACGTCACAAAAAGTCAAAAGCTTTTTGGTGATGGAAAACAAATTGCAGATGAAATTCGCAACCGGATTAAAAATGAAATTGGCCTTACCATTTCTGTTGGCGTGTCTTTTACAAAATCGTTTGCAAAACTTGGTTCTGACATGAAAAAGCCTGATGCAACAACAGTGATAACAAAACAAAACTTCAGGCAACTTGTGTGGCCACTTGACGTTGCCGAAATGATAATGATTGGTCGTCGCACTGCAGAAAAACTGCACAAATACAACATTTTTACAATTGGCGACCTTGCAAAAAGTGACGACCAGCTGATGAAAGATTTGTTTGGCATTAACGGAATAAAAATAATTGATGCAGCAAACGGTCGTGACAACACACCTGTCAACAGCGTTTTTGAAGAAAGAGAAATTAAAAGTGTCGGTCACGGCACCACTGCCCTTAAAGACGTTGAAACTTTTGAAGATGCCAGCAACATAATTTATTTTTTGTGCGAAATGATTGCAACGCGAATGAGAAAATATGGTGTTATTGGCAAAACTGTTTCACTTGACCTTAGAAACGTTCACCTTGACCACCTTACACGTCAAAAGCCAATGGCACGCAAAAGTTCTGTCACAAAAAATATTGCAAAAGCCGCCATTGACCTGCT
>JAFVQA010000085.1 GCA_017505015.1 Clostridia bacterium | reverse complement strand
TTTAGCAAAGGTCTTTTTTATGTTTAGAGTGTTAATGTTTGTTTAATATTTAATATGTTCGATACCCTCTTTTTGAGAGAATTTGTACAATACAAACTTTCCACCAATTACCTGAACAGATTCTGCACCAAGTTTGTCTGCCGCATCAAACGCCATTTGTCTTACGTCTTGATCGCAGTTTTTAAGCACAGAAATTTTAACAAGTTCTTTGTGATACAATGCAACGTCAATTTCGTTAAGCACTGTTTCTGTGAGCCCACTTTTGCCAACAATGACAGAGTCAGGCAAATTGTTTGCAAGCATCCTCAAGCTTGCGCGCTGTTTTGTTGTAAGCATATATTCTCCCTTTTTTAGTCGACAAATTCAAACTCAATGTCGCCAATAACGATTGTGTCGCCATCTTTAGCACCTGCTTTGCGAAGTGCAGTAATAACGCCACGCTGACGAAGCATTTTTTGGAAGAAGTTGAGTGACTCATAATCGTCAAACACAACGCGTCTGCCAAGTTGTTCCATAAGACCACCACTGACTGTAAATATGCCCTGACCTTCGTTTTTAACTTCGAAACCGTCTTTATCCTCTACCTCATATTCGAAAGGTTCGTATTCCAAAGGTTGAACAGGTGGCAAGGTTGCAATGAGTTTTGCGACTTGTTTTAAGAGTTCGTCAATGCCATCTGCAATCATTGTCATCATTGGAACAATGACCATATCTGGCAACTTTTGTTTGAGCTTTTCTAAATTAGCTTGTGAATCCGGCATATCCATTTTGTTTGCCACAATGATTTGTGGGCGTGTTGCCAGAACGTCGCTGTATGTAGAAAGTTCGTTGTTAATTTTGCAAAAGTCTTCATATGGATCGCGACCTTCTTGTCCGCTAACGTCAAGCACGTGCACAAGACAACGTGTACGTTCGATATGACGCAAAAAGTCATGACCAAGACCCATGCCGTCACTTGCACCCTCGATAAGGCCAGGAATGTCAGCCACAACAAAGTTGCTGTCATAATAACTTGCCACACCAAGGTTTGGTGAAAGTGTTGTAAAGTGATAGTTTGCGATTTTTGGTTTTGCAGATGAAATTACAGACAACAAAGTAGATTTGCCAACGTTAGGAAAACCAACCAGGCCAACGTCTGCAATTGTTTTGAGCTCAAGCACAATTTCGCGTTCTATCGTTTTTTCGCCTGTCTGACTGAAATGTGGTGCCTGACGAGTGCTTGTTTTAAAGTGGCAGTTGCCTTTTCCTCCACGTCCACCTTTAAAGAGAACGTAAGGCACCCCTTCTTCAAACATATCTTTAATGATACGGCCAGTAAGATAGTCTTTAACTACCGTTCCGACCGGCACTGTTATAACAAGGTCTTTGCCCTGTTTGCCGGCACTGCGTTTTGGTGCACCAGGCATTCCGTTTTCTGCACGGAAGTGTTTGGCATAGTGAAAATCATTGAGAGTGTTTTTTGATGAGTCTGCAATAAGAACGATATCGCCACCTTTGCCACCATCGCCACCATCAGGTCCACCGTTTGGCACGTATTTTTCTGTATGAAAGGATACAGCGCCATTTCCGCCGTTGCCTGATTTCATGTAAATTTTCACTTTGTCAATAAACATTTTTTATTTATCCCTTATTTGTTGAACATTTTAAGAATTGCTTTAGCAGCATTTTTACCAGCACCCATAGCAAGGATAACTGTTGCAGCACCTGTAACGCTGTCACCACCTGAATATACGTCAGGAAGGTTTGTGCGGTTTTCGTCGTCAACGATGATAAGACCTCTGTTTGTTACTGAAAGTTCTGGAGCGCTTTCTGTAACGATTGGGTTAGCTTTTGTACCAAGTGATACGATAACAGTATCGCATTCGAGATCATATTCGCTGCCTGGAATAGCTTTTGGTGAACGTCTGCCAGAAGCATCTGGTTCGCCAAGTTCCATTTTAACGCATACCATTTTTGTAACTTTACCGTTTTCGCCTTCAATGCGAATTGGGTTTGTAAGAAGTCTGAATTCTACGCCTTCTTCTTTAGCGTGACGAACTTCTTCTTTACGAGCAGGCACTTCTTCTTCGCCACGTCTGTAAACAACGTAAACTTCTTCAGCGCCAAGACGCATTGCTGTACGAGCAGCGTCCATTGCTACGTTACCAGCACCGATAACAGCAACTTTTTTGCCGATTTTTACTGGTGTTGGAGAGTTTGGTTTGTAAGCCTTCATAAGGTTTACACGAGTAAGGAACTCGTTTGCTGACATAACGCCGTTGAGAGATTCGCCTGGGATACCCAAGAACATTGGCAAACCTGCACCGTTGCAGATATATACAGCATCATATTCTTCTCTCAATTCGCTGAGGTAAACAGTTTTGCCAACTACTGTGTTGAGTTCAACTTTTACGCCCATTTTCTTGAGGTTTTCAACTTCTTTTTTAACGATAGCTTTTGGAAGACGGAATTCTGGAATACCATAAACCAAAACGCCACCAGCTTCGTGGAAAGCTTCAAAAATAGTAACGTCTACACCTGCTGCAGCAAGGTCACCAGCGAGTGTAAGACCACTTGGGCCACTACCAACAACGGCAACTTTTTTGCCGATTTTTTCTACTGGTTTAACTTCGATTTCTTCGTTGAGGAATCTGTCTGCAACGAATCTTTCCAAAGTACCGATAGCTACTGGTTCGCTTTTGATACCACGAATGCAGTATTTTTCACATTGGCTTTCTTGTGGGCAAACACGACCACAGATTGATGGAAGGTTGCTTGTCTTTTTGATTGATGCCAAAGCTTCGAAATATTTCTTTTCTTTAATAAAACCGATAAATTCTGGAATATTGATTTCTACAGGGCAACCTTTGCGGCATGGTGCGTTTTTGCAACCGATGCAACGTGATGCTTCGAGCAATGCTCTTTCTTCATCAAAGCCTTCTGTAACTTCGCCAAAGTTGTGTTTTCTTACTTCTGGATCATATTCGATAGGATGTTGTCTTACTACGTTCATATCAGCCATGGTTATCTAACCTCCCCTGTCAAATTGCAAACGTGTTTTTGTTCGATTTCTCTGTAGTAGCTGTTTCTGTTCATTACTTCGTCGAAATCAACTTCGTGACCGTCAAATTCAGGACCGTCTACGCAAGCGTATTTTGTAACGCCACCAACTGTCAAACGGCAACCACCGCACATGCCTGTGCCGTCTACCATAACTGGGTTCATGCTAACGATTGTTTTAACGCCAAGTTCTCTTGTAACGTTGCAAACCGCTCTCATCATTGGCAATGGACCAACAGCAAATACCATGTCATATGCATTTTTGTCTTGTTCGAAAATGCGTGATACAACTGTTGTTACAAAGCCTTTTTCGCCAAATGAACCGTTGTCTGTTGTTACGAAAAGTTCGTCGCAAACTTCTTTCATCTCGTCGAGGTAAGCAAGCAAGCTAACGTCTCTTGCGCCCATTACGCAAACAACTTTTTTGCCGATTGATTTAAGGTATTTTGCTTGTGGATACAAAACGGCAACGCCGATACCACCAGCTACCAACAAGATTTTTTCTACGTCAAGGTGAGTTGCTTTGCCCAAAGGACCAACCATATCGTGAATAGCATCGCCTTCGTTCATTTTTTCAAGACGCATTGTAGATGCACCAACGGCTTGAATAGCCAAAGTGATTGTACCTTGTTCTCTGTCGTAGTCACAGATTGTGAAAGGAACTCTTTCGCCTTCTTCGTCAAGACGAATGAGAACGAATTGACCTGGCATTGCTTTTGCAGCAACTTTTGGTGCATTGAAAACGTATTCTGTTACGCCTTCTGCAAGTTTTCTTTTCTTGAGGATTTCAAACATTTTTAACTCCTTTTTTCTATAAATTTGCAGTATTGCTTGAGGTAACAACACTGACAATTTGGGTTTTGACTTTTGCAGACGTATCTGCCAAACAACAAAATCCAGTGATGAGCGTCTGACCACATTTCTCTTGGAATTTTTGCCTCGAGCTGTTTTTGACTTTCATTAACGTTTTTTGCATCTGTAATGCCAAGCCTGTTTGAAACGCGAAAAACGTGCGTATCAACGGCAATAGCTTGTCCGCCAAAACCAACTGCATAAACTACGTTTGCAGTTTTTTTGCCGACACCTGCCAGACTTTCCAGCTCTGCCTTTGTTGATGGAACTTGTCCGCCAAAACGATGAACTATGTCAAAGCTAAGATCGTGCAAAAATTTTGCCTTGTGTTTGTAAAAACCACAAGAGAAAATATAGCTCTCTATCTCCTCGATTGACAGTTTGAGCATATCTTCTGCCGTGCCTGCAACCTTAAACAATTTTTCCGTAACCTGATTAACTCGTTTGTCCGTGCATTGAGCTGACAAAACAACTGCCACAAGCAACTGATAGTTGCTGTTAAAGTTGAGTTCACTCTTTGCATCTGGAAAATGTTGTTGCAATATTTTTAGAATTTCCAAAGTTCTTTCGTTCATACTATCTCGGGTAGGAAAAGTGCATAACTCCCCTACCCAAAATATTATAAACAAAATTTGTCTTCTTGTAAACCCTTTGCAATCATTTAGCAAAAAATTAACAATATTGTTCATCTTTTATAACGATTTTTTCAAATTCGCTTTGCAACGTATTTGCTGCCCGAAATAAAAACCTTAAAAAAACCAACGAAACTTGTTTGCGGATATCTGTTTGCAAGTGTTTTTGCCTTTGCAAAAAACGCCTCGTCAAACCTCACACTTATGCCACAACCAACGTTAACTTCTCGAGGTGTGTTTATTATTTTTGAGGGCACGCCGTTTAACGTAAAAATTTCATACATTTTTGCAGTCTGGTTGCGTGATCGAAATGCAACTATAATATATTGCACGGTTATTCTCCCTCCTTTTTTGTATAATTTATTTGCTTTTTAAAGCATATTATATTTTACGAAAATAATTTTTAAAAAGTTAAGGAGAACTATGATATATCTTGACAATGCTGCAACAACAGGATACAAACCACCACAGGTAATACAAGCCGTTGCAGAAGCACTGGCACACTCAAGCGCAAACCCAGGCAGAAGCGGACACAAACTTTCAACACAGGCAATGATGACGGTAATGAAAACTAGGCAGGCCGTTTGCGATTTCGTGAACGGATACAGTCCTGACAAAGTTGTTTTTTCACTAAACTGCACATCTGCACTCAACCTTGCAATTATTGGCAGTGCAACAAAAGGTTGCCACGTGATAACTTCCCTTTCAGAGCACAACTCCATTTTGCGCCCTCTCGTAGAACTGCAAAAAAGAAATTTTATTGACGTAACTTTTTTAGTGCCTGACAAAGAAAACAAAATTTCACCAACTGACGTAAAAAACGCAATACGCAAAAACACCACGATGATTGTTTTGGGGCATATTTCTAACGTGACGGCATGCAAACAAAATATAGAAGCTATTGGAAAAATTGCAAAACTGCACGATATTTTGTTTATTGTTGACGGAGCGCAAAGCGTTGGATACACACCAATAGACATGCAGAAGCAAAACATTGACATGCTCGCTTTTCCTGCACACAAAGGACTGCACGGACCAATGGGGCTCGGTTGCCTTTGTTTTGGTGACAAAATGCCAAGGCCAATCGTATTTGGCGGCACGGGAACAGACTCGCACATGCCATTGCAACCAACCACCACGCCCGAAGGTTTTGAAAGCGGGACTCAAAATCTGCCTGCAATAGCAGGTCTTTTTGAAGCAATAAACTGGCACAACGAAACAAATTGCATTGACAGCCAAAAAAGACAGATTTTTGCCAAAATGATTTTTGACGGTTTGCAAACCATAAAAGGCGTAAGCGTTTTGTCGTCACCTTGCTTTGAAAGTGGCATCGTTTCGTTTGCCATAGACAACGTAAACTCTCTTGTTGCAAGTGACTTGCTTGACGAAAAGTTTGACGTTGCAACACGTGCAGGTCTGCATTGTGCCCCACTTGTTCACAAACACCTTGGCACAGACAAAGTTGGGCTTGTTCGCGCAAGTGTAAGCGCACAAAACACACGACAAGAAATTTTTGATTTTTTGAATGGTGTTGAGCAAATTTCAAAAATGAAATTTTAATAAAAAAATAAAAAACCTTTCCTGCACAAACAGGAAAGGTTTTTAGTTGAGATATTAAACAATCAATGCGCTAAGCAATGATGATTTAACAAAGTTTTTTTGCAAAGTCGTCAATTATTTTTGGATTTCTGCAGCTTTTGCTTTTGAAATGTTAACGAGTTTTGCTGTTTTGTAAGGTGATTGTTCGCCACCGTTTGTGTACAAGAAGAACAAGTTTCCTTCTTGGAACAAAGTTTCTTCATAACCAGCTGGATCGCCCCATGCACCGCTTACAACCTTTTTAACAACTGTCATTTTTTCTGTATCGTAAACTTTGCCTCTAAAAGTTTTTTGCATTTTTTTCATCTCCTTTAATTGATTATAATTTAACACTACGTCACTATTTTTAACATAATGTTAAGTTTTTGACAAGCATTTTTTATAACTAAAATAAAGAATAAATTAAAAATTTGCTCTTTTTGACAAAATTTTTGCATAAATTATATTTCAACAAGTTGTTTTGCCAGTTTGTTTAGTTTTTGCTTTTGATTTTGATTGAGCAGTGGCGACACGTTTTTTACAAACTGCTCTATTTGTGCATTTGTAAGTTTGCCCTGCTTTTTTTGATTTGCAACGTTTGAAAAAATGTCTTGTACAAGTTTATCTTGCCCATTTTTGTCATAATAATTTATCATTTGCAAAATAAACTGCATTTGTTGTGGGTTTAACCCTTGTTTATCGTTGTTCATAAAAAACTCCTTAAAAAAACTCACTACAAATATATATGCCAGCATACAATATATTGACCACTTTTAAAGGAGGATTTGCCATGAATCTTTTGCCACTTTTGCTTGGTTTTGTTTTGCTTGGTACTTTTAACAAACAAAACAAAAAAGAAAACGCTTTTGATTTGTCGCAAATATTATCCAACCCAGACCTTGTTTCGCTTTTGCCAAACGTTGCAAAATTGTTTGACAAAACTGCAACTGACGAAGACAAAAACCTTGCAATAATGACCTTGTTGACAAACCCCGTTATTTTTGAAATTGTGCAAAAATTTGCAACCAAAAACCAAAATTCATACGAACAAAACAACCAGCCACAAAACGAAGAAAAAACCGAGCAAAAGCAAGAAGAACACCACAACAAACAAGAAGAAAAAAATGAAAAACAACAAACCTTTTCTGAAGAAAGCAAAGAGTTTTTTTCCCCTATCAGTGGTGTTGCCGACAAGCAGATATCAAAAAAACTATACGCCCTTTATGACAACTGGTACGTAAAAAAATAAAAAAACAAAG
>JAFVQA010000016.1 GCA_017505015.1 Clostridia bacterium | reverse complement strand
CTTAATCAAGACGACCCTCGCGTTCTCGATGTGTTCGAGTTGTGCATAAATGGGCAAGAAATTGCACCAGCTTACTCAGAACAGAATGACCCATTCATTCAGCGAGAAATGTTTGAAGCACAAGTTGGTGAAGAAATTCAGAAAATGGATGAAGACTTCCTTGTTGCTATCGAACATGGTATGCCACCGGCAGGTGGTATGGGTATTGGTATCGATCGCCTTGTAATATTGCTTACAAGTGCAGCAAATATCAGAGACACAATATTGTTCCCATCGTTGCGTCCAGAATAAAATGCCTTGGTGGTTGTATATCGCGTTGAAACAGCTATTCCCAAGTGGGAAGGTTGTTTCGTTTTTTGCGGCAGTGTCGGTGCTTGGTGTAGCACTCGGCATATTGGGTTTGTTCGGAACGCAGAGCGTTATGAATGGTTTTCATGCTCAAATTGGCGAAAAATTACGCGATACAACTGGCGATATCATCATAAAAAATTATGGCAGACCAATGTATAGGCTTGATGCTTTGGCAGAACGCTTGTTAAAGTTGCCAGAGGTTGAAGTTGCCGAGCAAGTTGCAACTGGTCCTGTTATGATGCTAAACAATAATGTGCCGATTTTCCCGATGTTGCGTAGTTTTGATACTGCAAAAAATACATCGGCGTTGCCATTGCGCGAAAAGAATTTTATCAAGATGGGGCAACTTGATAATCTTGATGACGATTCAATTATTGTTGGCCAGCGTTTGGCTGCAATTAACGGAATTAGTGTAGGCGACACTGTTGAAATTTTCTCGCCAACAATGCTTGATAAAGTGAAAAAAGACGAAGTTCCAATGCCAGTTGCGTTGCAAGTTGTTGGATTGCTCGGCACAGATTATTCTGAAGTTGACGGAAATGTGGCACTTGTTTCGTTGCGTAGGATGCGTGATTTATACGGACTTGGCGATGCTTCGCATTCGCTTGTGTTGCGTTTGAAAGAGGGAACTGATTGTAAAAACTTCGCACAAAAATTACAATTAGAACAAAGAATTTCTTACAGAGTTTCAACTTGGCTTACTGCAAACGAAGGCTTTTTGCGTGTTATAAAAATGGAAAAAGTGATGATGTCGTTGATAATATTTTTGATTATCATTGTAGCATCGTTTTCTATTTGCATATCGCTTTATACATCGGTATTACGCAAAACAAAAGAGATTGGGTTGATGGGTGCAATGGGTGCAAGAGGTTGGCAGATTGCACTAACGTATTGTTTTCAGGGGTTGTTCATTGGCGTTTTAGGTTCGGCATTGGGGATAGTGCTTACAATGCTTATACTTCATTTCCGCGAACCACTTGTTGAATTTATTGTCGGGCGTGAGGCTTTGATAGAGTTTTATCATTTTGCACATCTGCCTGTAAAATACGAGTTAGCAGACGCAATGAATGCCTGTATTTTTGCAATAACCCTTTGCACGTTGGCTGGTATTTTTCCAGCAATTCGTGCAGCACGTTTAAAAGTTTCGGAGGCTATGCGCAATGACTAACAATAAGGTAGTTCTTTCGGCAAAAGATATTCGTAAGTCTTTTAAGGCTCCCGATGGTAGTTCGCTTGAGGTTATCAAAGGTTCTTCGTTAGAATTGTTTGAGGGCGAAAGCGTTTCGTTGCGTGGCTAGAGTGGTGCTGGAAAAACAACGTTTATGAATATCATTGCTTGTCTTGAAAGTTTGACTTCGGGCGAAGTTTACTGGTTAGATAAGCGTGT
>JAFVQA010000084.1 GCA_017505015.1 Clostridia bacterium | reverse complement strand
TGTGCCACTGCAATTTGTTAGCACTATAATAGCCTTATGTTACAAACAAGCCAGATACAAAGCCTACTTTTACACACTTTATACTCGAATTTATTTAATTAACATATATTCACTTGCAAAGTTTTATTTACACTGTTTTTACTCGTGAACGTGTGCCACTGCAACTTGTTGGCACTATAAAAGTTTTGTAAAACAAGTACACATTGTGCTGAGCATACTCTTGGACACTTTATAAGTGTCTACAGAGCATACTATTGCACACTTTCTAAGTGTGTTGCACACTTTATAAGTGCCTGTGCTAAAACATTGGGGCAAAGATACGAGCAATGGCAATTACAAAACGTTTGAACAAATTTGTTTTGTAGTCCTCTGTTGTTTTTTGTTCGCTTTGTTGCAACACGGCATCCATATCTTTTTTGATATCTGCAATGCAATCGCAGTCATACATCCACACACCGTTTTCAAAATGGTGCACCAAGCTGCGATAGTCAAGATTTATTGTTCCAACCATTGCCACCTTGTCATCTACAAGATATGTTTTTGCATGAATAAACCCCGGGGTATACTCAAAAATCTGCACACCGCTTTGCATAAGTCGTGATGCATAACTTTTGCCAAGCTCGAACACAAGTTTTTTGTCCGGCACATGAGGTATGACAATTTTTACGTCAACGCCACGCAAAGACGCGTTTTCAAGACACTGACACAAATCGTTGTCTATGATGAGATATGGTGTGGTGATGACGACAGATTTTGTTGCACCTGCCACCATGCTTTGTATCACGTTTTTGCCCATACGATATTTATACACCGGATATGGTCCATCGCCAAAAGGTATGATATATCCTTTTGTATGCTCATCGTCATGGGTATACCATTGTGTGTCCAAAATATCCAGTTTTTTGACGTTTATGCCCCAGTCCTGCAAAAACAGGTTGGTCAGCCCATTTACACATTCGCCCTGCATACGCACGCCAACATCCTTCCAGTGGCCAAACCTTTGTTTTTGGTTTATATATTCGTCTGCAACGTTTACACCACCGGTATAACCAATTTTGCCATCAACAACAAGAATTTTGCGGTGACTGCGATTGTTAAACTCGCCGTCTACGTTGCCTTTGAGTTTTGAAAACAAGGTTGCCTGTATGCCAAAAGACTGCAACGTTTTTGCATAGTCACCAGGCAAAGTTGACATGCAACCGATATCGTCAAAAATGACTTTTATATCCACACCCTCGCTTGCTTTTTGCCTGAGAATATGCAAAATTGAGTCCCAAAAAATGCCTTGTTCTATGATGAAATATTCCAGCAGAATAAATTTTTGAGCCTGCTCTATGTCTTTTAGCATTGCTTTGTGCATATCTTCGCCAAGTGCAAAATAGGTTGTTTTGTTGTTTTTAAAAAGCACCGAGTCTGACACTTTGCAAATGAGTTTTGCCTGATTGCAAGCCACAATGTCCTGTTGTGCAAGGCTGTCAAAAACAGTGTTGTCCTGCGTCAAAGCAAACTCTGTTTTTACCCTTTGCATACGTTTGACAAACTTTTTGCTGAGTTTGCGTTGATAAAAAACAAAATAAAGCATAAAGCCCACAATTGGCAAAGCTATTGTGACAAGCAACCATGGTGACTTATACTCCGGGTTGTCGTTTGAAGACACGATTTTTATCACGCAGGCGATTTCTGTTATCCACAACGCAATATAAAAATATGGCACGTATATTGTGAGGGCAACCACAATGC
>JAFVQA010000083.1 GCA_017505015.1 Clostridia bacterium | reverse complement strand
TATTTTCATTATATTCCGCAACCCAACAATATTTATCTTTAGTCTCTTGTGCTGAATTATCACTTTGTTTTAACAATGATTGTTTTTCTATTTTCTTCTTAAAATAATCGCCATTCACTTTGAACAAAGTTTCTAATTTTTCACCTTCACGCCATTTATATATTAAATTTGAATAAACATACGATCCAGCCTCCCAAATTCGCCTGAAATCAGAACCTCTTTCAGCTATATAACTTATCCAATGTGTTAAGATAATATCTTGTTTATTTTCCTTATGATTGATATTATCAACAACAAGAATATCGCCATAATTATCAATGCCATTTTTCTTATATTGTCTTGCATCATCAAAAAATTTCATTATTTTAAATTTTTGAATAATATCCATTTTTACCTGTTCTTTCATAAAAAACCTCTATATCATTTTAAAAAAACCATTTTCGTAAGTCAATAGCAAAAACAATAAAAGGTGTGGAAAATCCACACCTTTAAATCAATTGATTAACTTTTAATAAGATGAGCTCTATTTGCTTTATAACAAATCTTTAAACAAATCTATATTGTCTTTGTTAAGTTGCAACAAACCATCTTGCGCTTTTTTGACAATTTCTACAATACGGTCGTTTATTGGAGTTGGCACGTTATATTTTTTGCCATATTCGCACACGATGCCGTTGATGGAATCTATCTCGCACTTTTTACCCTTTTTAAGGTCCTGCAACATAGATGGCTCGATGTCTTTGTGTTTTTTCATTGCAATTGGAATGAGCATTGTTGCAATTGCACGTTTAAAACCGTTTTTGTAATAAAACAGTTTTGTTATATTTTTGCCCTGAACGGGAGCAAACTCAACGCCAGTTGCCCTGCCAACGTCAATAACCTCTTTAATGCACCTTATTGCAACTTTTCGTGCTTTTTTGTCATTGGCAACGTCGCCAAAAGTTCCACCGACAACAGTGCCCAGACCAGAAAAAGTTGCGTTGATGAGCAGTTTTGACCACCTTGCACCAAGCAGATTTTCTTCTTCATAAACAGGACACATAAGTTCGAGCAGGTTTTTAACCATGTTAAACTGTTCGTCGCTGATGCCATCCATTTTGCCCATGTGGAAAGAAAGACTGTCAGGATTGCTCGTGAGCGTGCAAACACCAGGTGCAGACAAAGTTGCACCCCACTCTACAACGCAACCCATCGTTCTGTTTTTGCCAACGATCTCTGCAATCAATGGCTCTGGCAAACCGTTTTGCAAAGTAACGATAACACCGTCGTCTGCAAGATAATCTTTAAGATAAGTCACAACCTGCTGGTTTTGCAGTTGTTTTGTCAAAAGCAAAATAACATCGTATTTACCAGTCATTTCATCTGGAGTAATGGCAGTAACAGGCACGCAAAATTCTGCCGTACCCACTATTTTTGCACCGTTTTTGTTGAGTGCGTCAACGTGCACCTCGTTGCGGTTTATCAATTCAATTTTTTCACCGTTTTTAGAAATATATGCGCCAAGCACTGTTCCCAAAGAGCCTGCGCCATAAATTGCATATCTTTTCATAGCAAAACCTCTTTTTCGTTTTTTTAATTATACCACCACAAAAATCAAAAGTGAATAGTTTTACAAAAAATTCGCTAATAAAAGAAACAAAAAAGCACGGAAAACTATCCGTGCTTTTTACAATAAAATTATTCTTTCCAGAAATCAAGGTCGTTGCCGTCAAGACCAACGTTACTTGCAACAAACACAGGGTCTTTGCCCTCTTTGCGTTGTTTGTCATAGTCTTTAACTGCACGGAAGGCATATTTGCCAAGAATGCAGATAACAGGAATGTTGATAACAGCCATAAGACCCATGAATATGTCTGACAAGTTCCACAACAAGTCTGCACTCAAACCTGCACCAAGCAAAATGAGGAGTGATGCCAACACGTTGTATACTGCCTTGAATTTTTTGTCAGGTTCTTTGCCAAGAATGTGAATAACTGCTTTATCCACGTAAAACAAGTTGCCAACCAAAGTTGTAAAGGCAAACAAAACCATTGCAACCACGATGAAAATTGGACCAAAGCCACCGAGAGTTGCTTTGAGTGATGCCTGCACGTATGCTGCGCCAGAAATTTCTGGTGTTGGAACAACGCCAGATGCCATGCACATAAATGCAGTTGCAGAGCAAACGAGCAAAGTGTCGATAAACACAGACAAAACCTGAACCAGACCTTGTTTTACGGGGTGGCTGACTTCTGCACTGGCAGATGCGTTTGGAGCAGAGCCAACACCAGCCTCATTGCTGTAAAGGCCACGTTTGATACCATACATAAGGCAAGAACCACTAAAACCACCGAATATTGCAGAAAAATCAAATGCACTGCGGAAAATCTCTGCAAAAACTGATGGAAGACTACCAATGTTGAGAACAACCACAACAAGTGCAACAAGAATATATGCAACGCCCATAAGTGGAACGAGCGTGCTTGTTGTTTTGATAATGCGTTTGCCACCGCCAAAAAGGCAAATGCCAACAAACAACGCAACAATGCCACCAATTATCCAAGGTGTGAGGTCTGCATTATAAAAATTGAACACCTCGAAAGTAGATTGCAGGTTGAAAGATGCAAGCATGTTAAAGCCAACGCCATAAGTCAAAATGAGCAAAATTGAAAAAACGATTGCCAAAGGTCTTGCAATCTTGCGTTTTTTAAATGCTGTTTCTATATAATATGCAGGGCCGCCATAGCAACCACCGTCTTTGCCTTTGCGTTTATAAATTTGCGCAAGAGTGCTTTCGATAAGAGCAGATGCACCACCGATAATGGCGATAACCCACATCCACAAAACTGCACCAAAACCACCAAGGCAAATAGCAGTAGAAACACCAATGATGTTGCCTGTGCCTACACGAGAGGCAGTTGACACCATAAGCGCCTGAAAAGACGAAACTTTGCCATCTTTAGATTTTTCTGTAACTGACTTAAGTTGTGCGCCCAACAGCCTGAACTGTGCACCTTTTGTGCGAACAGTAAAATAAAGGCCACCAAGCACCAACAAAATGATAAGCACGTAGTCGTAAAGAGCGTTGCTTATCCATGAAATAATTGCGTCCATAAAGTTCCCCTTTTAAATTAAATACCGTCATAGTATATCACAAAAAGGCAAATCGTGCAACCAACCCAAATTTTGTTCATTTTTGACATATTTTGCAACAAAAAAGACTGGCAAAAGCCAGTCTTTAAAATTTTTGTTTAACCAACAAGACCAAACAATTGTTGGAGAGCCGCTTTGTCGTCAGCAGAAAGTGAAGAACCTGCAATTGCATCTTCAAACATTTGCTGGTGGCCTTCATCTGCAATTTCAATCAAAGTAGGAACACTGTCGCCTTGTGTAACCAAAGACAAAATCAATTCGTTGCCTGCAAGGCCGTTTACAATTTTGTTTACGTCTTCTGATGTAACAGGCAAATCATTGTCAAAGCTGTCGTCTGTTTTTTGAATGTAAGTTGCAATGCCACTGATAGCGTTGCCAGCTGCAGCAAAGTCGATTGAAGAAATGTCAAAATTGTCAAGAACGTCTTCTACCTCTGGTGGAAGTTCGATGCTTTCCATATCTTTAATTGCTGAAACAACGTCGTTAACGATTGCCTTTGCATCGTTAGAAAGGCTGTCAACAGAATTGCCGATTGAAACAAGGCTGTCGCCAAGATTTTGCATTGCGTTAACCTGTTGTTGTGGAGTAGCGCTTGCATCTGTCATAACGTTCATGCTGTCTTCTACCTTAGTAACGGTATTTGCAATGTCGCCAACAGTAACAACGATAGAAACTGCATCGTCAATAGTTACATTTTTGCCGTCTGCAGTTTTTCCAGACGTCAACATATTAAAGAAACCTGCACCAATTGAATTGTAAAGTTTGCCAGGAGCAGAAGTGATATAATCAGACACGCCAAGTTCTGCAGGAACTTCTATAACAGGTTTTCCGTCAAGTTCAAGGTCAGAAACTTTGTCAATTTGCACTGCAAGGCCAGTGATTGGTGCACAAAAAGCAAATGCAACGAGAGCACCTTGCGCCAAACCAACGACAGCACCAAGAATTCTGCGTTTGTGAATGCCTTTTCGCACAACAATTTTGCAAATTGGATAAACAACCAACCAAGTAATAAGCGCAAGCAAAGCAAACACAACCAAAAATGCAGCAACGCCAATCATGATTTCTACCAAAACCATAACGAGATCTTGTAAAGCAACAGGCAAAGATGCATCGCTGAAAGCAGCAACCAACGTTTGCTTCAACGTTTCGCCACCAAGGTCAAAATCCATCAAAAAGCCTGTAACGGCACCACGAAATGCGATTGCAAGCACAAGTGAAGCAACCACAAGACCTGCACGCAAAAGAGAACGGTTAAACCCACGCAAAAAGCCAAGTGCAAAGCCAAGGCCGAGGGCAAACACAGTTATTAACAAAACTATACTGGTAATATTTGGCATAACCCACCCCTTTATACCTAAATTGTTTTTTTCATTATAACATATATTTTTTAAAAATCAATTGCTATATGAAATTTATATTGATAATTACAAATAAAAAAGACCTTGCTTTGCTGCAAGGTCTTTGCTTTTTTGTTATTTTGCTTGTTTTTTAGCAAGTTTTTGTTCTTTTTTGATTTTATCGATTTCTGCCAGACTGTTTTTAACGACTTTTGTCATTGCAAACAAGGCAATAACGTTTGGCAATACCATGAGATAGTTGAATGCATCTGTAAGTTCCCAAACCAGATTGTTTGATACGCAAGTGCCAATAAAGATAAATGCAAGTGCAATAACAGTAAACACTATTGTTGCAACTTTTGCATGCTTTTTAAAGATATATTGAACGTTTATTTTTGCAAACAGGTTCCAGCCCAAAATTGTAGAAAATGCAAAGAAAAACAAACATATTGCAACAAAAATTGCACCAACTTCTGCACCAAACACAGAACCGAATGCAGTT
Organism: Clostridia bacterium; assembly: GCA_017505015.1. Classification (GTDB taxonomy): domain Bacteria; phylum Bacillota; class Clostridia; order Christensenellales; family CAG-314; genus Heteroclostridium. The sequence continues at coordinate 21,679 of JAFVQA010000083.1, read as the reverse complement.
TGTGCAAGAGTTGTTTTTGTTATGCCGGTGATAAGTGCAGCACCACTTTCTGCAAGTTCGCCACCTGGCACGTACATTGTAGAAACGATAACGAGTGCAACGAGTGTCAACACAACAAACGTGTCAAGGAAAACACCTGCCATTGCAACTGTGCCTTGTTCGTGAGGGTGTTTTACGTTTGCCTGCGCATGAGCGTGTGGAGTAGAACCCATACCTGCTTCGTTAGAGAACAAACCACGTTTTGCACCCTGACTGATTGCCGCCTTGATTGCCGCACCAAAAGTACCACCCAAAATTGCTTGTGGCTGGAAGGCATATTTAAAAATCATGCCGAAAGTTGCAGGAATAAATTCAATGCGAATAACCAAAACAACCAAACCACCAAGGATAAACACACCTGCCATGATTGGAACGATTTTTTCTACAACAGATGCAAGGCGTTTTGTGCCACCAAAGAAAATAAATGCACAAAGCGCAACCAAAATAATACCCATAACCCAGCCAGGAATTCCAAATGCAGAGTTTATAGTTTCACCAATAGAGTTAGATTGAACCATTGGACCCATAAGACCCAACGCAAGCACTGTTGCTATTGCAAAGAAAATTGCCAAAAATTTGCCAAATTTTCCTTTGAATGCAGTGCGAATATAATAAACAGGGCCACCGTGAACTTCGCCATCTTCGCCAATCGTGCGAGTTTTTTGTGCAAGAGTTGCTTCGGCATAGATTGTAGCCATACCCAAAAAGGCAATAATCCACATCCAGAAAATTGCACCAGGGCCACCAATGAGAATTGCACCAGATGCACCAACGATATTGCCTGTGCCAACCTGTGCGGCAATGGCTGTTGCAAGAGCCTGGAACGAACTCATACCACTTTTTTGTTCTTTGCCTTTAAGTGACAAGCCACCGAACATACGTTTCATACCTTCGCCAAAATATCTCACCTGAACGGCACGTGTGCGAATTGTAAACCACAAACCAACACCAACCAGCAATGCAATGAGAACGTAGCTTGAAAGATATTCGTTGAAACTTGCAACTATAGGCAACAAAGCTTCTTCAATTGCTGTAAACATTTTTCTTCCTCCTGTAAAACATAAAAAAAGACAGTCGCTGTCGACTGCCTCCGGAGAATTGCAAAAACACAATACACACACTCAAAAAGAGTGGTGTAAAGTTTGCTCTGTCCTTTTACCTGAGAGATTCGGCAAATTTGCCTTGCACCTTCGGTACTCATTAAAGAGATTCTCCAGAGTTCACATCCGTTTTTAGTCCCTATCTGCTAACAGACACCTGAGATTGTTACTCCTTCGGTAGGCGAAAATGCCATTCTCCTAAAAACTTCGTCGTGAATATTAAATTACCTAACTAATTTAACACCACACCCATTGTTTGTCAAACAAAAATAATATAAAAAATACAAAAGTTTTTGTTTTGTTCATTTTTGTGCTTTTATTAAAAATAAAACCCCTGCTTTAAAGCAAGGGTTTAATTTTTGTTATTTACATTATACAAAAGCTGCTAATAACGCTTTGCAAATATCAATGGTGGAACAAACGAAGGCCAGTAAATGCCATAACCATATCGTTTTTGTCGCAAACGTCAATAACGATCTGGTCACGGATTGAGCCACCTGGTTGTGCGATGTATTTTACGCCAGATTTATATGCTCTTTCAATGTTGTCGCCAAATGGGAAGAATGCGTCACTGCCCAAAGCAACGTCTTTCATCTGGTCAAGCCATGCACGTTTTTCTTCACGAGTGAAAACTGCAGGTTTTTCTTTAAAAATGCGTTGCCATTCGCCTTCTGCCAAAACGTCCATATAATCTTCACCAATATAAAGGTCGATTGCATTGTCGCGGTCTGGGCGACCAATGCCGTCAACAAACTGCAAACCAAGCACTTGTGGTGATTGTCTCAACCACCAGTTGTCTGCCTTGCTACCTGCAAGTCTTGTGCAGTGAATGCGTGATTGCTGACCTGCACCAATGCCAATTGCCTGACCGTCTTTAACAAAGCAAACAGAGTTTGACTGTGTATATTTGAGGGTAATCATTGCAATTGCAAGGTCAATTTTTGCTTGTTCTGTAAGTTCTTTGTTTTTAGTAACTACGTTTGCAAAAAAGTTTTCGTCAATTTTGAGTTCGTTTCTGCCTTGTTCAAAAGTGATGCCAAAAACGTCTTTGTGTTCGATTGGCTGTGGAACGTAGTCAGGGTCAATCTGAATAACGTTGTAAGCACCTTTCTTTTTTTGTTTGAGAATTTCAAGTGCTTCGTCTGTATAACCAGGAGCAATAACACCGTCGCTTACTTCACGGCTGATGAGAGTTGCAGTGTCTTTGTCGCAAACGTCTGACAAAGAGATAAAGTCGCCGAAAGATGACATACGGTCTGCACCCCTTGCTCTTGCGTATGCGCAAGCAAGTGGAGAAAGTTCGCCAAGGTCGTCTACCCAATAAATTTTTGCAAGTGTTTCGCTGAGTGGCAAACCAACTGCAGCACCTGCAGGAGAAACGTGTTTGAAAGAAGTTGCAGCAGGAAGACCCGTTGCCGCCTTAAGTTCTTTTACCAATTGCCAGCCGTTAAAAGCATCCAGAAAGTTGATATAACCAGGTCTGCCGTTGAGCACTGTAATTGGAAGATCTCTGCCGTCTTTTACAAAAATTTTAGAAGGTTTTTGGTTAGGATTGCAACCATATTTAAGTTCGAGTTCTTTCATGTTTTTTCTCCAAAAAAATTATTTGTTTTTATTGATGATTGTTGTTTTATATTCGCCAGAAGCAATGTCGATATATCTCACGAAAAGAGATACTTTATTGTCTGGGTTGAGACTGTTCCACAAATCGTTGGCAAACTCATCCATATCGTTTGGAATTGAAATGAGTTTTGGTTCGCCCTCAAAGCTTGGCAACGGATTGCCATCGCATTTATAAGTATGAATAAAACGACCTTCGCCTGCAATTGGGTTTTCGTATGCAAAAGTAAATCTGTTGCAAGAATCAGGGTTGCCGTTGTTGCTTTTGAGGATAGACATTGCATAGTTAAACTTGCCTTCTGCCACTTTGAGTATGCCAGAAATGCGTGGAGTGTAGTTTGGACAGTCTGGTTCAAATTCACGACAACGCAAAGATTGTTCAAAAGTGAGTTGCTTGTCCATTCCGTCATAAATTGTATCTGTCTGGTCGCCGTTTGTAACGATTGTTTTGTTGCCAAGCACGCGAACAGGCGCATAGATAATAAGGCTTGGGTCAACGAGTTTAGATGGGTCAAATGCTTGTGTGCGAATGCCTTGGCCTTCTTGCACAAAAACACGGTTTCGGCTGTTTTCACTGCGACCCATAATGAAATATGCTGTCACGGCTTTTGTTCCATCGGCAGATTTGCCAATGATAATGCCACGGCCAGGATATGAGTTTTGTTGCAATTCTTTTTTGATATCCAACATTTCCATAAAAAATCTCCTTTTTTTCACTGAACAATTGATGCCTAAAAATTTGTTTTAAAACTTTTACAAACTAAAATAATCTTTTGCTGCTTCAAACAAATACAATTCATAGTTGCCAGGCACGTTTTTATAAAGCATATCACCAATACGTTCTGAGTGGCCCATTTTGCCAAGAACTCTGCCATCAGGCGAAGTGATGCCTTCTATTGCCCATACAGATCCATTTGGATTAAAATCAATATCCATAGTTGGTTTTCCTGCAAGATCAACGTATTGTGTTGCTATTTGTCCGTTTTGTGCCAATTTTTTGAGAAGTTGTTCATCACAGAGGAATCTTCCTTCACCATGAGAAATTGGTACGTTTACTACGTCGCCCACCTTCACCTTTGACAACCATGGTGAACGGTTTGACGCAACGCGTGTGTGAACAATTTTTGATTGATGTCGTCCAATAACGTTATAGCTGAGTGTAGGACAACTTTCATCAGTATCTATAATTTCACCATAAGGTACAAGACCAAGTTTGATAAGCGCCTGGAATCCGTTGCAGATACCAAGCATAAGACCGTCACGTTTTTTGAGCAAATCCATAGTTGCATCTTTCACTTCAGGGTTGCGGAAGAATGCAGTTATAAATTTGCCAGAACCATCTGGTTCGTCACCGCCTGAGAATCCACCCGGAACAAATATGATTTGGCTGTCGCGTGCTTGTTTTGCAAATCGTGATACAGAGTCTGCAACGCCTTGTGCATTTTGGTTGTTTATAACAACAATCTCTGGTGTAAGTCCTGCTTTTTGAACGGCACGCGCACTGTCATATTCGCAGTTTGTGCCAGGGAACACAGGTATAAGCACTTTTGGTTTTGAAATGCAAAGTTTTGGCACTGCAAATTTTGCACCTTTATCTTCAATCACTGGGACTTGTGCTGTATCAAGTTTTGTTCTGTTTGGATAGATGTTTTCCAAAATACTTTCATTTATAGCAAGCAAATCCGCAATAGCCTGGCTGTCATCGCCAACCGTTACAACTGCCTGTACAGTAGTCAAACCGAGTTTGATTGCATCCGCATCACCTTCTACCTCGGCAACGATTGCACCTGGTCTTAAAGCATCCCAGTCGATATCGTTGTTTGAAGAAGCAAAACCGATATTGTTGCCGAAAGACATATTCATCACTGCTTCTTTCAAACCATTTTCAACTGCCCATGCTGATTTTACTTTGCCTGCTTTATGGAGTGCATAGAAATTTTCCCATGCTGATTTTTTGTCATCTGCGTTTGCACCGTCAAACAAGTAAACGCTGTTGCCTGCCTGCTTAAACTCAGGTGACAAAACATCTTGCGCAAGCAATGGTGCAACTGCAAATGAAATAAGTGTTGGAGGAACGTCTTTGTCAAGGAACGAACCTGACATAGAGTCTTTGCCACCAATTGCCGCAGCACCAAGCTCAAGCTGAGCATCAAGCCCACCGAGCAATGCGGCAAAAGGTTTGCCCCAACGAACAGATTCCTGACGGAGTTTTTCAAAAAACTCTTGGAATGAAAGATATGCTTTTTTATAATCTGCACCAGCAGCAACAAGTTTTGCCACAGAAGTATATACGGCATTATATGAACCTGTATATGGATCTGCACTTGTTTGGTCAGGATCGTATCCCCATGCCATCACACTTGCCTGGTTTGTCTGTTGTCCCGGCAACACAGGGAACAATGCAGCCATTGCCTGTGCAGGTGTGCGTTGTGTTTTGCCACCAAATGGCATAAGAACTGATCCCGCACCAACTGTTGAGTCAAATCTTTCTGTAAGACCACGGCGTGATGCACTCTTAAGGCTTCCTGCCACTTCTTTGAGAGTTTGCACTTTTGACTTAGCAAAAGCTTTGCGGTCTTTTTTGTCTATATATACTTTTGCGTGCTTAACTGCACCATTTGTATTCAAAAATTCTCTGCTGAGGTTTGCAATTGTTTCGCCTTTCCAGCTCATGACCATACGGGCTTCTTCTGTAACAACTGCAACTTCGTATGCTTCGAGGTTTTCTTTTTCTGCTGCAGCAATAAATTTATCTACGTCTTTTGCCTCAACGACAACAGCCATACGTTCCTGAGATTCAGAAATAGCAAGTTCTGTTCCGTCAAGACCTTCATATTTTTTACGAACTGCATCAAGATTGATTTTTAAACCATCTGCAAGTTCACCAATAGCCACACTGACACCACCAGCACCAAAGTCATTGCAACGTTTGATAAGTCTTGTCACATTGCTGTCACGGAACAGACGCTGAATTTTGCGTTCTTCAGGAGCATTACCCTTTTGAACTTCTGATGCCATTGTTGCAAGTGATTTGAGGTTGTGACTCTTTGACGAACCTGTTGCTCCACCGATACCGTCACGACCAGTTCTGCCACCAAGCAAAATAATGACGTCACCTGGAGCAGGTCGTTCACGTCTTACGTTGTAAGCAGGGGCTGCGGCAACAACTGCACCACATTCCATACGTTTTGCAATATAACCTTCGTGATAAATTTCTGCTACGTGTCCAGTTGCAAGACCAATCTGATTGCCATATGATGAATAGCCTGCTGCTGCAGTTTGAGCAATTTTACGTTGTGGCAATTTGCCTGGCAAAGTTTTGTCAACTGACACACGTGGATCTCCACCACCTGTCACACGCATTGCCTGATGAACGTATGCACGACCTGACAATGGGTCACGGATACATCCACCAATACAAGTTGCCGCGCCACCAAATGGCTCAATTTCTGTCGGATGGTTGTGAGTTTCGTTTTTGAACATCAACAACCAGTCTTGTTGTTGTCCATCAACATTTGCATCAACGTGAATAGAACAAGCATTGATTTCTTCACTTTCATCAAGTTCTGGCAACAATCCACGTTTTTTGAGTGTTTTTGCACCAATAGTTGCAATATCCATCAAAGTTTGTGGACGTTTTGATGCTTTTTCTTCACCATATACTTCAATGCGTGCATCAAGATAACGTTGATATGCATCTTTGATTTGACTGTCTTCTATTTTTACTTCGTCAATATGTGTTGAAAAAGTTGTATGACGACAGTGGTCTGACCAATAAGTGTCTACAACACGGATTTCTGTAATTGTAGGGTCACGTTTTTCGTCATCACGGAAATATCCCTGCAAATATTTGAGGTCATCAATGTCCATTGCCAAACCAAGATTGTCAAGCAACTGTGCAAGACTTTCATCATCCATTTTAATAAAACCGTCAACAGTTTTCACCATTGAAGGTGCATCGTATTCTGCCTGAAGAGTATTGACAGTTTCGAGGCTTGCCTCACGAGACTCCACAGGGTTGATAACGTATTTTTTGATTTTTTCTACATCATCTTTGCTGATATCGCCATAAAGCAAATATACTTTTGCAGATTGAACGATTGGTCTGTCACCTTGTGTCATAAGCTGGATACATTGACTTGCAGAATCTGCACGTTGGTCAAACTGACCTGGCAAAGCCTCAACTGCAAACACAACAAAATCACCTGTTGGGCAATATTCCATTGTATCGTCTACCTGTGGTTCAGAAAAAACAGTCTGAACTGCCCTTTGAAACACAGCTTCATCAATACCTTCAACGTCATAGCGATTGATAACACGCAAATTTGTCAAAGATGAAATACCAAGGACACTTTGCAACTCATTAAGCAAACCCGTTGCTTCATGACGAAGACCTTGTTTCTTTTCGACGTAAATACGTTGTACCATTGTTAATCCTCCAAAACTGCAAGCGCCTTTTTACCAATGTCGCTACGCATATATTTGCCTTCAAATTGAACTGAATTTGTCGCTTTATAAGCATCTTTGAGTGCCTGAGCAAGGCTATCTGCTCTTGCAGTAACACCAAGCACACGGCCTCCGTTTGTAACAAGGTTGCCATCCTGCAATTTGCTGCCCGCATGATAAATGACAACGTTGTCTGCAAGGTTATCTTCAAAAGTCATAACTTTGCCTTTTTGATAACTGCCCGGATAGCCACCTGATGCAATGATGATGCATGCAGCAGCGCCATCGTGCCATTCTACGTCAAGTTGCGCCAAAGTTTCGTTTTCTACCGCCTGCATAATTGTAAGCAGGTCAGTTTTGAGAAGTGGCAATACAACCTGAGTTTCCGGGTCGCCAAAACGACAGTTATATTCAATTACTCTTGGACCGTTTGGTGTCATCATCAAACCGAAATACAAACAGCCTTTAAATGGGCAACCCTCAGCACGCATTGCTGCAAGAGTTGGTAAAAAGATTGTTTGCATACATTCATCCGCAAGTTGTTTTGTATAATAAGGGTTTGGTGCGATTGTGCCCATGCCACCTGTGTTAAGACCAGTGTCATTGTCACCAATTCTTTTGTGGTCCATAGATGAAACCATTGGGATTATTGCAGTTCCATCAGTAAAGGCAAGCACACTGACCTCTGGACCTGTCATAAATTCTTCAATGACAATTTCATTGCCAGACTCACCAAAAGCCTTGTCTTCCATAATAGTTTTTACAGCGTCTTCAGCTTCGGCAAAGTTTTGAGGAATCAAAACCCCTTTGCCCAAAGCAAGACCATCTGCTTTTATAACAATTGGAAATTTTGCATCTTTGAGATAATCCAATGCTTTTTGAGAATCATCAAAAACCTCGTATGATGCAGTTGGGATATTATATTTTTTCATCAGGTTTTTGCTAAAAACCTTGCTTGCTTCAATACGGGCTGCTTTTGCGTCAGGACCAAAGCAAGGTATACCAACCTCGTGAAGTCTGTCAACACAGCCAAGAGCCAATGGATCATCTGGTGCAACAACAGCAAAATCGATTTTGTTGTTTTTTGCAAACTCTACGATTTTGTCAATATCTTTTGCACCAATATCGCTGACACATATTGCATCTGCAGCAATACCACCATTGCCAGGCAATGCATAAATAACGTCTACACTTGGGTTTTCTTTAAGCTTTTTGATGATAGCATGTTCTCTTCCGCCACCACCAATAACCAGAAGATTCATAATTCCCTCCAATTATAATGTCTAATGTAAAATCAATTGATTGTTATATACAAAAATCAGGACAGCAACCGAGCACTATCCTGACTTAATATGATGCTCTTTTGTATCTATATTTTATTGTGATACTCAAACCTCAAACCTTATCACTTGTGATTTGAAGCGCTATCATTTCAGCTGCCTGTGGCAACAAAAGCCACTCAGCTTCTTCCATAACCCGGCGTTGCAAACTTTCGGCACTGTCATCATCACGAATTTCAACTGCCTTTTGCAATAAAATTCGTCCACCGTCAGGTATTTCATTTACAAGATGAACAGTAGCACCTGTCACTTTTACGCCTTTTGCCAAAGCCGCCTCATGAACACGCAATCCATACATACCTTTTCCGCAAAAAGACGGAATAAGTGATGGATGCACGTTGATGATACGGTCTGTCCATTGTCTGACAAATTCTTCTGACAGAATTGACATAAAACCAGCAAGTATAACGAAGTCTATCTGATAGTCTTTCAAATGTTTATTAAGTTGTTGTTCAAACTCTTGTTGTGACATTTGCTTTTTAGACACAGCAACACCCGGAACACCATGATTTTTTGCACGTGTCAAAGCATAAGCCTCTGGGTTGCTTGCACACACAAGCACTATTTCGCCATGAGGAATTTTTCCACTTTCTTGTGCGTTGAGCAATGCCTCAAGATTTGTACCACCACCCGAAACAAAAACGGCAATACGAGCTTTTTTTGTCATAAAATCACCTTTGTATCGTTGTTTGCAACCATTTCGCCAATAACGTATGCATCAATTCCGTTGTCTTTGAGGGTTGCAATTGCTTTGTCTGCTGTTTCTTTGCTTACGATGAGTGCCATGCCAACGCCCATGTTATACGTGTTGTACATATCTCTTTCTGGTATATTTCCTTTTTGTTGCAAAAGTTTGAAGATTGGCAATACTTTGATTGATGATTTATCTATTTTTGCACACAAACCGTCTGGTATGCAACGTGGAACGTTTTCGTAAAAACCACCACCTGTGATATGAGTGATTCCGTGAACTTCGGCTGCTTCGATTGTTGCAAGAACTGGTTTTACGTAAATTACTGTTGGTGTGAGCAATGCTTCGCCAAGAGTGCAACCAAGTTCGTCATAATATTCGTTGAGGTTTGCGTTTTCTACGTCAAACACTTTGCGAACGAGTGAATATCCGTTTGAGTGGCAACCACTTGATGGAAGGGCGATGATAACGTCGCCTGCTTTCATGCTGTTTTGATCGATAATTTTGCTTTTATCTACAATGCCTACTGCAAAGCCTGCAAGGTCATAGTCGTCTGCTGACATTGTGCCAGGGTGTTCTGCTGTTTCTCCACCGATCAAGGCACAGCCTGACTGAACGCAACCTTCTGCAACACCAGAAACGAGTGTTGCAACTTTTTCTGGTTCGTTTTTGCCGATTGCTATATAATCCAAAAATGAAATAGGTTTTGCGCCACAGCAAATAATGTCGTTTACGCACATGGCAACACAGTCGATACCAACAGTGTCGTGTTTATCCAGAATTTGTGCAATGCGTTGTTTTGTGCCAACACCGTCAGTACCCATAACCAAAACAGGTTCTTTCATTCCAGACACGTCTGGTGCAAAAAGACCACCAAAACCACCGATGTCTGATACAACACCAGGTATCATTGTGCGTTGCACGTGTTTTTTCATAAGGCGAACGCCTTCGTAGCCTGCTTCGATGTTTACTCCGGCTGCTGCATAAGACGCTGAATGTGATTTTTCCATAATACGATTACTCCTTTCCTGTCCAACAATATGTGCAAACTTTTTCTTTGTCTATACCAATAGCCTCAATCACGCCGTCAAGCGTTTGATAACCCAATGATTCAAAACCAAGTTTTTGACATATGCGTTTGAGCAAGCATTGTCCTCTTTCTGTATGTGGGTCTGAATATTCATCCAGATGCTTTTGACCCTCGTCGCCCTCCAGCTCCTGAATCATTCTTCTTGCAAGCAATTCGTTGACAGAATTACTGCGCGAAAAATTGAGAAATTTGCAATTGTGCATAATTGGCGGGCAAGCCGACCTCATATGAACTTCTTTTGCCCCTGCACCATACAAAAAGTCAACAGTTTCGCCAAGCTGAGTTCCTCTTACGATAGAGTCATCAACCAACAACAACTTTTTGCCTTCGATAAGTTCCGGAACAGGAATTTGCTTCATTTTTGCCACCTGATTGCGAACTGCCTGATTTGCAGGTGTAAAAGAACGTGGCCATGTTGGCGTATATTTTACAAATGGACGAGCATATTCAATACCGCTTTGATGAGCATAACCCATTGCATGAGGAACACCAGAATCAGGCACACCCGCAACGTAATCAACGTTTGGTATGCCACCATTTTCCTGCTCATTGCGAGCCATTATCTTGCCGTTTTTGCAACGTACGACTTCTACATTTTTGCCCTCGTAGCGAGAGTTTGGATATCCGTAATAAGTCCACAAAAAGGCACAAATTCTCATCTTGTCGCCTGCAGGAGCTATGGTCTGTATTCCATCTGCAGTCATATTGACAATTTCGTTTGGTCCCAATTCATAAAAATCATTGTAACCAAGTTTTTGATATGCAAAAGACTCGAAAGAAACGGCATATCCATCATCATTTTTACCAATAAGCACTGGCAATCGTCCCAATCTGTCACGAGCAACTACAATATTGCCTTTGTCAGTCAATAAAAGTATTGTGAGCGAACCGTCTATGACATCTTGCACGTGACGAATGCCTGATACTATATCATCTTTTTCATTTATAATGGCAGCAACAAGTTCTGAACAATTGACCTGACCAGAACTCATAGCCATAAACTGGTGAGTGTGATCTGAAAAATATTTTTCAATCAATTCTTCTTTGTTGTTTATGCAACCCAAAGTAGAAATGGCATACACTCCCAGGTGAGAACGCACCATAAGCGGCTGCGGGTCGTTATCGCTTATGCAACCAATACCACTGCAGCCATGAAAGTCTGCCAAACATTTTTCAAACTTGGTGCGGAAAGGCGTGTTTTCTATTGAGTGAATTTCACGCTGAAAACCGTCTTTTTCGTCGAAAATCAACATACCACCACGGCGTGTGCCAAGGTGAGAGTGATAGTCAACACCAAAAAATATATCGAGCACGCAGTCTCTTTTTGAAACTGCACCAAAAAAGCCGCCCATTATGCAAAGAACAACTCACTGAGAGTCATTGGGTCAATGTATTTGCCGTCTTTGTACACACGCATATTGCCTGATGCAACTTCGTCAATCAACATAACGTTGCCGTCAGCATCATAGCCATATTCAAATTTAATGTCATACAAAACCATGCCCTTTTCTTTAAGGTCATCGGCAATGATCTGAGTAATTTTTTGAGTCATTTCTTTCATGTCGTCATATTGAGCTTCTGTCATAACACCAAGCGCAACAAGACCATCTTTTGTAACCAACGGATCGCCAAGAGCATCGTTTTTAAAAGTTGTTTCAACATATGCAGGAAGATCTGCACCTTCTGCAATATATTGACCATATCTGCGATAAAAACTGCCAACTGCTTTGTGACGGCAGATAACTTCAAGGCCTTGACCAAACACTTTTGCAGGCAAAACTTCCATAGTAGTGTCATCAAGATTTGCACTTACATAGTGTGTTTTGATGCCTGCTGCATTTATTTTTTCAAAGAAATAAATTGACATACGCAAGTTTACATCACCAACACCGTCAATAGTAAGACCAACTGCATTTTCACCTGGGTCAAAAACGCCATCTTTTCCTGTGCAGTCATCTTTAAATTTCAAAAGATAATTTCCATTTTCCAATGCGAAAACGTCTTTTGTTTTTCCTGAATAAACAAGTTTCTTTTCCATAGTAAAATTCTCCTTTGGCTCAATAAAAGTTTTCATTTTTCCCGACTGCCAGTCCTCGTACAAAAACCGAATCAAGAAAAGATGTTTTTGTTATAAAAATCAGTTAAGCTTTTGTCTTTTTTGCAAATCCACCCACCTTTTAGGTATACGTTTTTTGCAAATTAAAAGGCAGTAAGCATTTTGTTTTTGCAATGATATAAAGCAAAACAAATAATATCCCCAATATAGCCATTATAATATATAACAATTTTTTTTTCAATAATGTTTGCAAAATATATTGCCCGATTATATCAAAACTTTGTTTTGTTTAAACGGGCTTTTTTAAAAATTAAAGGCGATTGCCCAATAAAGATTCGGGCATTCGCCATTAATCAATTTCATAGCATTAAAATAAAATCTATAATATTAAAACAGACCAGAAATAACGCCGTTTTCGTCTACGTCAATTTTTTCTGCGGCAGGAACTTTTGGCAAACCAGGCATTGTCAAAATGTCACCTGTGAGTGCAACGATAAAGCCTGCACCTGCACAAATTTTGAGGTTGCGTACAGTTACCGTAAAGCCTTTTGGTGCGCCAAGTTTTGTTGCATCGTCAGAAAAACTGTATTGTGTTTTTGCCATGCAAATTGGCATGTGTGAAACACCAAGTGCTTCGAGCTGTTTTATTTGTTGAACGGCATTGCCAACGAGTTGTACACCGTCTGCATGATAAATTTTTGTTGCGATTGCATCGAGCTTTTCTTTAATGCTCATTTCGTCACTGTAGCTGAAAGTAAAGTCGTTTTGTTCTTCGCACAAACGAACAACTTCCTGTGCCAAAGCTTTGCCACCTTCGCCACCTTTTGCCCAAACTTCTGACAAGGCAACGTTAACGCCAAGTTCTTTACATTTTGCTTCTACAAGGTCAAGCTCTGCCTTTGTGTCAGTTGGGAAAGCGTTTATTGCAACAACGCAAGGCAATTTGTAAACGTCTGTAACGTTTTTAACGTGTTGCAACAAGTTTGGCAAGCCTGCTTCCAAAGCAACGAGGTTTTCGTTGTTGAGGTCTGCTTTTGCAACGCCACCGTGATGTTTGAGCGCCCTTACTGTTGCTACTACTACTACTGCGCTTGGTTTGAGACCTGCCATACGGCATTTGATATCAAGGAATTTTTCTGCGCCAAGGTCTGCACCAAAGCCAGCTTCTGTAACGGCATAGTCGCCAAGTTTCATTGCCATTTTTGTTGCAGTAACACTGTTGCAACCGTGTGCAATGTTTGCAAAAGGTCCACCGTGAATAAATGCAGGTGTGCCTTCGAGCGTTTGAACAAGGTTTGGTTTGAGAGCGTCTTTCAAAAGTGCTGCCATTGCGCCCTGTGCTTTGAGTTGACCTGCAGTAACAGGTTTGTCGTCGTATGTATAACCAACGATAATGCGTGCAAGTCTTGCTTTAAGGTCCATAATGTCACTTGCAAGACACAACACAGCCATAATTTCAGATGCTACTGTAATTTCAAAACCGTCTTCGCGTGGAACACCGTTTGTTTTTCCGCCAAGACCGTCAACAATGTTGCGAAGTTGTCTGTCGTTCATGTCAACGGCACGTTTCCAAGTGATTTTGCGTGGATCAATGCCAAGTTCGTTGCCTTGTTGAATGTGGTTGTCAAGCATTGCTGCAAGCAAGTTGTTTGCTGCACCAATAGCGTGGAAGTCACCTGTAAAGTGAAGGTTGATATCTTCCATAGGAACAACCTGTGCATAGCCACCACCTGCTGCGCCACCTTTAACACCAAATACAGGACCAAGAGATGGCTCACGAAGTGCCACTACAGAGTTTTTGCCAATTTTGCGCAAACCGTCTGCCAAGCCAACCGTAGTAGTTGTTTTGCCTTCGCCTGCAGGAGTTGGGTTGATAGCAGTAACCAAAATAAGTTTGCCATCTTTTTTGTCAGCCATGTCTTTGAGCATGCTGTAGTCGATTTTTGCTTTGTAGTTGCCATATTGTTCGATATATTTTTCATCTACACCGGCAATTTTTGCAATTTCTGTGATTCGTTTTTTGTTGCATTCTTGAGCAATTTGAATATCACTTTTGTACCCCATTTTTACTACCCTCCAAAAATATGAATAAAGCTTGTTGCTCGCATCAGGCTGTTTTTAAAAACAAAAAAACCGCCTGGAACGTGCATATACGCCCAGGCGGTCGACTTGTCTGACAAAATGTGCTCCCCGTGGGTCAACCCACTTATCCGCCAGTTGCACATCTAAAGATAGTATAGCATACAAGTGATTATTTTTCAAGGATAAATTGGTCTTTTTCACTTTAATATTTTTTTGACAAATAAATTGACCTTGCAACCCCTTTGTGCTACAATTTGTGGCAACAAATTTTTTGCAAAAGAAGGTAAACGTTATGTATTTTGACCAGTTTGAACAAAACCAGGTTTTTGAACTTAAACCTGTGCATATAACAAAAGAACTTATGTTGAGTTTTGCAAAAGTTTATGACCCAAACAAACTGCATATGGACGAAAAGTTTGGCAAAACGACAAGATACGGTCAAATCATTGCACCTGGCGTAATGTGTTTTATGCTGGTGTGGGCACAGTTTATTCGTCAGGACATTTTTGGCGAACAGTTTGGCGGAGCACTTTCTACAAGCATAGAATGGCACCACCCTGTTTTTGCAGGCGACACGCTAACAAGTACTGCAACCGTTACAGAAAAAACACAGCGAAACAAATACAACGGCCTTATTGAAATAACCTATGACGTATACAATCAGCACGGCGTGCACGTAATGACAGACGTTACACGCAGTGTAATTTTGCGTGACGTAAAATAACAAACAAAAAGCAGATGCATTTTGCATCTGCTCTTTTTTTGCAAAATTTGACCTGTGCTTTGGTTTGTGATACAATTTTTTTATGCAAAACACAAAAGATAAAAAACTGCATATAATCAACTGGTGCAGGTTTGTTGTGCGCACACTGTTGTTTGTCTTTTTTGGCATTGTTTATATAGTTGGCAAAATAAATGGCTGGCAACACAGTTTTGGCGGGCTTGAGTTTAACAAAGCAATTATCATCCCGCTATGGCTGATGTTTGCCTTTGAAATAGTTGCAAAACTTTTGCCAAACGATACCGAAAACGTGGGGTGCAAAAAACAATATAAAAAGTTTTTCGAGCCGACTGGAAACACAAAACCAAAACTTTTGCCGTGGAAAAAAACTTTGCTTGTTGCAGTTGTGTGGGTTTTGCCAAACCTTGCTTTTGGCATTCTTTATCTCACAGGAATTGTGGACAGTGGCTTTTTGTTTATGGCAACCTTGTTTTATGCCATGGGTGACATGATTTGCGTGTTGTTCTTTTGCCCTTTTCAGGTTTGGTTTATGCAAAACAGGTGTTGCACAAACTGCAGGATATACAACTGGGATATGATGTTTATGTTTACCCCATTCGTTTTTATACCTCACCTTTATACCTACAGCCTTGTGGCACTTGCCCTTTTTGTGCTGATATGGTGGGAAGTTGCATATCATACCCACCCCGAAAGATTTAGCGAAAGCACAAACAAAAACCTGACCTGTGCAAGTTGCACGGCAAAAACCTGCCAGCACAAAAAACAACTAAAAAACTACATAGCAAAACACAGCGACAAGTTTTTTGACAAAGGAGAAAACAAATGAAACAAATTAACGACAGACTTTTTGCTATTGACCTTAACAACCAGTTTAATATAGATATGTTACTGCTAAACAGTGCTTGTTATATCGTTTGCAACAACAAAAACGACGGGGCTGAAGCAAAACAACTTGCAACCTTTTTGCACAAAGAAGGCATGCGTGAAATAAACTTGTTTGGCACCTTTAAACAAACGTGGTCTGACGTTTTTGACCAGGTTGACATTGAGTCTATTGGGTTTAACAAGCTGTCTACAATGATGTTTTGCGACCTGACTGCAACAATACTTTATGACGACCTTGACAAGTTTGCCAGAGAAATTGTTTCAAGCACACGTTTTGGCAACGCCTATATCTTTTTTGACGACAAACAAATTTTTGATGACATAATTGAAAAAATAAAATAGAACGAAAAAAGAGTTGTGAAAAGTCACAACTCTTTTTGTTTGTATCAAAAGTTTTTTTGGAGAAAAACTTTTTAGCAAAATTAAAAATACATTTGGTTTTGTTTATATAAACAATATCAGGCTTGGCAATATATACACCAAACTGATACAAAAAAGCAAACCAATACTGGCAAGCTCTGCTTGTTAGAAAGAAATCCAGCCACCGTCAACTGGCATTACGATACCGCTAACGTATTTAGATTCGTCGCTTGCAAGATAAAGTGCTGCGTTTGCAATGTCACTTGCCTGACCCATTTCTGGTGCAAGTGATTGAACAGGTTTAACACGCATATAACCATCGATATTAGGCATGCCCATTGCAGAACTGATTTCTGTAGCAATTCCGCCAGGAGCAATAACGTTGCAACGAATGCCCTCTTTCATATATGCCCAAGCTGTGTTTCTGCTCATTGCATTGAGTGCCGCTTTAGATGCACAATAAACTGCGCCTGCAGCCTGGTGCATTGAACCAACAGAAGAAACGTTGATAATATTGCCACCGTTGCCTTGCGCCAAAAATACCTGGCATGCTTTGCGCATTGCACACATTGGACCATATACGTTAACGCCAAATACGTAATCATATTTTTCGTCAGTTACGTTTGCCATTGTTGCCATATCATCCATAACGCCTGCATTGTTAACCAAAACGTCAAGTTTACCAAATTCTTTAACGGCAAGGTCAATCATAGCTTCGTTATCTTCTTTTTTGCTTACGTCACCGGCAAAAACAACAACTTTGCCTGCTTCGTCTTTAAGGCTTTCTGCCAAGGCAGCAAGTCTTTCTGCACGACGTGCAACTGCAACAACGTTTGCACCCTCTTTTGCAAACAATTCAACAATTGCTTTGCCCATGCCAGATGATGCACCTGTAACTACAACTGATTTTCCATCAAGTCTCATAATATATACCTCTCGATAAATAGGTTGTTTTTGTTTTGCCATAATATACCACAAGAAAAAGACAAAATCAATAGGGTTTGTTAAAAAAATATCAAAATTTTTAATAAATTTCAAAAATAAAAAATACGGAGCAACGTGCTGTGTGCGTTACTCCGTATTTTTTACAAAGTGATTATATTAAATACAAAAACGATAAGCAAGAGAAAATCGTTTTTGGTAAATAGCAGGACTAAAGGTTTTTATTTTTTGGGGAAACATAAACCTTTATCACTAGGACAATTCGCTTTGCGCAAGACCTTGCATTTGTTGGGGAAAGACTGCTTTTTCTTGGGAGGAACGAATCGGCATAAAGCACAAATCGACACAGTCTGCAGCATTGTCTTACACAAAGTAGCCCTTGATTTTTGTTTTGCAAAACCGATGCCTTTAGCCTTGCAAAACTGTTTGATATTTTTTTAACAAAATACCCAACGGAAAACATTGTAGCACTAACCAAAAAATATTGCAACTGTTTTTTGCAACTTTGTTAAAATTTTAATTATTTGTTTTTCAACATAAAATTTACGTTTTTTTACAACAAAAAAGTGGCTGTTTTAAAGCCACTTTTGTTTTTGTTATTTGCTTTTGCGTTTAAAAATTTGTCGGCGGAACAAAATTACGTTCATCACGATAAAGAATGCCACCAAAAGACCAAAGGTAAGCATTGGTTGTGCCGGCGCAAGTGTTGCAAGCAACATCATAGGAAAACCAAATGCTATTGCAGGCACCGTTTGATAAATGAGGTTGTCTGACGCAGGGGTTTTAAACTCACCGTCAATTTCTCTCAACAAAATTGCACCCGTGCTTGCCGTGCCCGTGAGCATGCCATACATTGCCAAAAACTGTTCGTCTGCATAATCGGCAAACAATTTTTTTGCAACGAGCAGGTTGTAGATATAGGTTGAAACAAGGCCAACCACACCAAGAATGAGCAAAATACCCCAATAATCTTTAAGCAAATCAAGGCGAATAACGGCCACGCCTGCAACTACCATGAGATCAAAGCAAAAGTTGCTTACCCTTGTGAGCAAAAAGTTGTTTGCATAGTCTTTTTTTACAATGCCACCCTTTTTGAGCAGTTTGAGCGTTTGTTTAACAAGCAACGCACCAATAACACCAAGCAAAAAGTTAAAACCGAAAATAGTTGACTTCATGCCAGGGAGCAATGCACCAAGACCACACATCATGCCATAGGCAATGATATATGCAATGGCAATAAGCGCAACCTGAATTGTAAGTTTGTCAATGCTGCCACTCATTTCCACTTCGTTTTCGCTTTCTACTTTGTCCACAGGAATATATTTGTCGTTGGCAAACACAATTTTACCTTTGCGACGCATTACATTAAGGTGAATTACACCACCGATGCTTGCAGACAAAAAGCCAAGTGCCGCTATTGTGAGACCAAAGTTTTTGCCACCAACAAAGCCCCAGTCCTGTTCGTAAATGTTGCCATAGTTCATAGCCTGACCAGTGCCCTGACCATAACCGAATGGCAAAAGCACGCCGGCAGCAGAAATGAGACCTTCTACCATATTTACTGCAACAAGTGTTATGCCAAAGCCAAGCACTGCCTGCAACAAATACGTAGAAACTGTCGTTACGCCAGAGTCAAAAATTTCTACCGAGCGTTTTTTTGTAAATTTGTTGTTTGAAGTTTTAAGGCTTGACGCAATAAAACCAAGCGCCAAGCAATGATAAGTAATAATTTCCAACACGGCAGAACCGTTGCCACCAAAAAACTCTGTGTCATAAATGACCTGACCGTCTGTTGTGAAAAAGAATATTGTAGAAATTATCAACAAAATCAAACCTGCCAACACAGAAGTTGGAATGAGTGATTTTTGAATAAAAGAAATTTTCTTTTTAAGGGCGTTTGCAACCAAAAGACTCAAAAGCAAAATTGCAAAAATGTTAAACAAGCCCCATACGCTAAAATCCCAAAAATTTTGCATTTTTTCTCCTTACATACCCAAAAATTTTGAGTTTTCTTTGCCTGTAGTTATATTTTTGTTTCTGTAAAAAATATTTACGTATTTCAACGCATTAAATCGTTTGTCACCCTTGAACTGATAAACCCTGTCTCTGAAATAAACGTTCATTTTGTTTCGTCCAAGCACGGTAACGGCAGTAATCTTGTCAAAAGGCATTTCTATAACACCACTGTCGTCTTCAAAGGTGATTTTGTTGCCATAAAGCACGATTTCGCTATTTTCTTTTATAAGCTCTTTGTTTTTATAAATAATAACTTCTTTTACGGTTGCTTTTTCTTGATATATAACCTTGTCATAAAAATCACGCGTATCAAGGTTGTTGACAAAGTTGCACTGATATTCATACCAGTCGTTTACAAACTCAAAATTAAACTCTCCGTTTATGCCCTGCAGTTGTTTTGACGGCAAATATCTCACCTGCAAACCGCAGTTTTTACACTCGATAACATCGTTGTGACTTTCAAAGGTGCTAAGCCCACATTTTGGGCAAACGTAAATTGCACGTTCGAGATATTCTGCAAGTTTTTTGTGCTTATATTCATAGTCAACGCATGCTTCGTTTACGTCAAGTTCATTAAGAATAACGTTATAAAGCTGTTCGTCTGTCATAGATTTATATTCGTCTGGTTGCAAAACTTTTGACACGTGCGAAGTCATTTTGCCTTTGCGACAAACGTCACTCCATCGTGGTTGAACACCATAGCCACCTTCAATGCGCAAAAACACAATTGGCAAACCGAGCTTTTTTGCAAGTGGTGCAACGGCTTTGTTTATATATACCGTTTTGCCGCTATAAGTTCTGTTGCCTTCTGGTGCCATTGCAATAGAGCCACCTTCGCGTGCAACCTGAATGCAGTTCATAACGGCACGCACGTCGGTAGTTTGCTTTTTGATAGGAATAGGTGCAACCACAAACTTTATAATTCGTGATATCCATCCGTTTGAATACAAGTCTTCGCTTGAAATATAATACATTGGGCCTTTAAAAGTAAGACCCAAAAAAAACTGGTCAAAGGCTGTCTGGTGGTTCATGAGCACCAGATATTGCCCACGTTTTTTATATTTTTTTATTTTAATGCCATATTTGCATCGTGACCATATTGCAAGAACGGGTCTTGCCAGAAAAGTTACCACACGATGCCTGAATTTGCACCATTTTTTCTTTTTAGCCATAACACTTCCTGTAGTTTTTCTTTCGTATATTTTAGCACATAAAATTTTGATTGACAAACCCTTTTTGCCATATGCGAACAAACCTGCTCGTTGTTCACTTTTTTCGATTATTATATTCTTTTCTATTGTAATGTCAATATTTTTTTGTTATAATTATACAATAAAGGTGTTTTTGTATAAAAATCATTTCGTTTTGCAATGATAATATTATTACAAAAAGCCTTTTTACCCCTTTTAGTGTGACACACAAGGAGCATTTATGATTAAAATTTTTGTAGACTCTGGCAGCAGTATAAAACAAAGCGAAAAAGAAAAGCTCGGTGTAGAAATTTTGCCATTGAGATATCTTTTGGGCGAAACTGAATATGAAGATGACGTAGACCTTGACATCAACGGTTTTTATGATATTTTTATTGGTCAGGATTTGTTCCCAAAAACAAGTTTGCCAAATCTTGACAAAGCACAACAAATGGTAGAACAATATACAAACAATGGCGACCAGGTTCTGTTCATTACAATTTCGTCAAAAATTTCTGGCACTTTCAGTGCAATTAAAACTTTGTTTGAAGATAACAAAAACGTGCGTGTTGTTGACAGTCTTTCTGCCGTCGGTGGAATAAGGTTGCTTGTGCTTGAAGCACAAAAACACCTTGACAAACCTATTGACGATATCGTTAAAATCCTTGACGAGCTCAAAATGCGCATTAAAGTAGTTGCCATTCCAGAAACGCTCGACTATTTGTTAAAGGGTGGCAGACTTTCTAAAAAAGAATGGTTAATTGGCTCTATTCTTAAAATAAAACCTATCATTTCGTTGTCACAAACAGGCGTTAAAGTAGTTGACAAAAAGATAGGCACAAAAAAGGCAATGGGTTATATCTCAAAAGCAATGGATGCCTTTGGTTTTGACGAAAACTATCCAATCGTTCCATCATACACTTACAATGCAGAAAACCTTGACAAACTCATTTCTATCACAGACGAAAAATATCACAAACATATGTTGGAATATGACAACCTTGACCCTGCAATTGCATGTCACTGGGGTCCAAACGCATATGGCTATATTTTTGTTGGTGACGAAAACATTTTGTAATT
>JAFVQA010000082.1 GCA_017505015.1 Clostridia bacterium | reverse complement strand
TTTGCAATCAACTATTTTTGCTTCAAATTTGCTCAAAAAGGCTCAATTTTGCCCTATTTTTTCATTTGAAAGATAAATTTGAGGAACTTTGCCAACAAGCAGACTTTCGCACACCAAAACTTCGGTACAGGTGCTTATTGTTTTGTCAACGCCAGGAAGAATAACTCGCATATCTGCTATAACGTTTAAAAATATTTTATGTCTTGTCTGGTTTATTCCTGCTTCTTCAAACTCTGACATAAAAAAACAGTTTACACTTTCATAAGGTGTGACTTTAATGTTAAAATCTGGCCCTATATTAGAAAAAAATGCTATTCCTGTCAGTTGACCAATTGGCATAGAAACATATAAAACGTTGTTTTTTTGCAAATTTTGCTGTGTTTTTTTTGCAGTTTCACGAGCAAGTCGGTTTACTAAAACAGAGTTTGTTTCAAACATGGCAATATCACCGTTTGAGTCTTTTTCTACCATCATAAGATCACTGTAACTTACCGATTGAGACATAACTTCTATCACGGCATTATTAACTGCAGACATTGTTGCTGATTGAACTTTTGCATAACAGGTAGAAACTATTACAGATGAAAAATAATTTGTTATACTGCACAAAAAATATATAAAGATGCCTGAAATTGCCAAAAAAGAAAGTAGTTTTTTCTTGCTTTTTTTTGTTTTTTTGCCCCTTTTTTGTTTTTTTGGTGTCAAATCAAAAATTCCAACCTGCATAAATATATTTTATGCATAAGGTTGTGTTTAGTTGTCATTTCTTTTTTGTGCGTGGTCTGAACAGGAGTGCATTTATATATCCAAAGATAATTGCTGTAGCAATGCCAGGAGCAGTTGCTTGTAAGCCGCCTTTTATTGCACCAAAAAAGCCTTCTGCTCTTATACCATCCAATGCACCGTTTACCAACGAACAACCAAAACCAGATATTGGAACACTTGCTCCTGCACCAAAAACATCAATCAGTGGTTGATAAAGACCAAATCCTTGCAAAATTGCCCCAATAATAAGAAACATAACTAATATTTTGCCGTTTGTAAGGTGAGTAAAATTGATAACCAATTGGCCAAGCATACAAATAAAACCACCCATTAAAAAAGCTTTAGCAATATTCAGCAACATGAGCAAACCTCCAGGCAATGAGCAATGCAAGGCACACTTTCACCCTGAAAAGAAGTTAATGGGCTTAATAATGCTCCTGTTCCTGCCAAAAGTATCTTTTTATATTGTTTTTCTTTAAATTTGTTTAGTATAAACGAATTAAAAACGATTGCACTGCATGCGGCCCCACTGCCCCCCTGAAAAGTTTGTTGTTCTTGCTTATATAACATTGCACCGCAATCAAAAAGTTTGTCTTCAAAACAAAGATCGTTGTCTTTTAACAAATCTGTCAGTATTTTTTTGCCAAGTTTGCCAAGGTCACCAGTAAAAACTGCATCATAATTTTGAATTTTTTCATTTGTATCATTAAAAAACTGAACGATTGTGTCGCAAGCTGCAGGTGCCATCGCAGCACCCATATTGTTTACGTCTTTTATGCCAAGGTCAACAACTCTGCCAGCCACACCTTTTGTTATTTGGCATATTGCACCCATTTTATCCTTTGACAAAATGCTTGCTCCAGAACCTGTTGCCGTCCATTGTGTTACTGGAGACCTTAAAACGCCAAGTTCCAGTGGATAGCGATATTGTCGCTCTGCAGTAGAAAAATGACTGCCACTAATGCAAACGATGTTGTTTTTATATCCACCATCTATCAAACAACTGCCAACCAAAAGACTTTCGGCAAAAGTGCCACAAGCGTTATATAACCCTAAAAATGAAGAATTATATGCTCTCATTGCAAAAGAAACGGAAACTATCTGGTTGAGCAAATCACCGCCAAGCATTGTTTCTATTTGATCTGGTTGCAAATTTGCCTTATTCAAAACACCATCTATTGCAAACTTGAACATTTTGCACTCTGCCTTTTCAAAAGATTTTTCGCCAAATTTATCGTCATCAAGGCAAAAATCAAAACAATCGCCCAAAAGACCGTGTTTTTCTTTTGGGCCTGCAACAGAAAAACCTTCTTTAACAAAAACGTTGTTAAAAACTAACGTTTGTTTGCCCATTTGTTTTTGCATGTTACACCCCCAACAGCAAATGAATAATTGCAATTGCACAAGAAATAACCACACCATTTACGACCACAGGACCTGCGACAGTAAACATTTTTGCACCAAGACCATAAATCATTCCTTCTGACCTGAACTCAATAGCTGGTGCAACCATTGCGTTTGAAAAACCTGTTATTGGCACAGTTGATCCAGCACCTGCAAAACGACCAAGTTTGTCATAAATGCCAAGCCCTGTTGCGCATGCAGCAAGTGCAACCAAAATGCAAGATGCAAAAACACTTGCAACTTTGTCTTCTATGCCATTTTGAACAAGCAAATCAATAATAATTTGCCCCAAAGCACAAATCAACCCACCGACAAAATATGCCCAGAACAAATTTTTAAAGTGTGATGATTTTGGTGAAACGTTAAAAACGTAATCCATATAAGGTGTTTTTTTAACGTCATTTTTATATGATTTTATTTTGCTTTGCTCAATAATTTCTTTTGTGTTTATATTTTTAATCTCTTTCATTAACTCTCTCCTTTGGCTCAACAAAAAAAGTTTCTTTTTCGTCTATGTTTTTTCCAAACTCTCGCACAATGGTTGTTTTCATAACAAAACTCTCCTTTTTAGCAAATTATTGCCCAAAAAACAAAAAATAGACACCTTAAATAAAGTGTCTTTAAATTGCTATTGAATTTAAAAAATTTAAATGATACAATAAAAAAATAATAATAGTTAAAAAACCATCAATCAGAGAACCGTCCCCCTGATTGTGACTTTTAAAACATGCACGAAATAATAATTAATGTCAAAAAAAGGAGGTTGTAATGAAAAAACAGTTTAAAAACTTAACTGAATCCATTATCGTAAGCATAGTTTTTTTGATTCTTTTATGTTTCACAGTTATAACTTTTTATGGTAGTGTAATTATGCAAACCACTGCAAACCAAAAAACTGGTGGATTAATAGGAACTGGAATGATGTTTTTATTTACATTAATTGCATTAAGTATAATTATAGATAAAGGCTATGAATATTGGTATATTAAAAATAATGCATTTCACTATAAAAAATTATTTAGAAGAAGTATCTCTATTCAAATACAAGAAATAACAAAAGTAAAAGTATGTACCATTGAAGATTTTATGATA
>JAFVQA010000081.1 GCA_017505015.1 Clostridia bacterium | reverse complement strand
CTTGCCAAAACGTTTCATCATTTCTTTTGTTTGTTCGAAATTTTTAACAAGTTTGTTTACGTCCTGAACAGAAGTTCCACTGCCTGCGGCAATTCTCTTTTTGCGTGTATAGTTAAGAATTTTTGGTTCGCTTCTTTCCTTTGGTGTCATTGACTGAATAATTGCTTTAAAACGCAAAATTTCTCTTTCGTCAATGTCTTTTTCTGAAATTTTAAGTTTGCCCATGCCAGGCAACATTCCAACCAAATCTTTTATGTTGCCCATTTTTTGAATACTTTCAAACTGAGCAAGATAATCGTTGAGATCAAAAGACTGATCTTTAAGTTTTTTTGCAAGTTTTGCAGCGTCTTCTTGCGTGATAGCTTCTTGTGCTTTGTCAATAAGTGACAAGACGTCGCCCATACCCAAAATTCTGCTTGCTATACGGTCTGGGTGAAAAACTTCGATATCTTCGAGCTTTTCGCCAGTGCCACAAAACTTGATTGGTTTGCCAGTAACGGCTTTTATTGACAACGTTGCACCACCACGAGTGTCGCCGTCAAGTTTTGTCATAATAACGCCTGTAATGTCAAGCGCTTTATCAAAAGCTTCTGCAACTGTTACTGCGTCCTGACCAGTCATAGAGTCGACTGTAAGCAAAATTTCGTCAACATCTACGGCAGATTTAACTTGTTTGAGTTCGTCCATCAATTCTTCGTTGATGTGCAAACGACCAGCCGTATCGATAATTACTGTGTCAAATCCATTTTTATTTGCAAAATCAATTGCTTGTTTTGCAGTTTTTGCAGGATTTTGCTGACCTTGTTCAAAAAAACCAGCATTTGCTTTTTGACTGACAATTTGCAATTGTTTTATTGCAGCAGGTCTGTAAATATCACAAGCTACAAGCAAAGTTTTTTTGCCTTGTTTTTTAAGGTGCATTGCAAGCTTGCCACACATTGTGGTTTTACCGGCACCCTGCAAACCGCACATCATAATGATTGTTGGCAATTTGCTTGAAACAACAAGTTTACTTTGTGTAGACCCCATAAGTTCTGTCAACTCTTCGTTAACAATTTTGATAACTTGTTGTGCTGGGTTGAGACCTTTAATAATCTCTTCACCAACGGCTTTTTCTGTAACTTTTTTGATAAAATCTTTTGCTACGGTAATATTTACGTCAGCCTCGAGCAACGCAACGCGAACTTCGCGCATTGCCTGTTTTATTTCAAGCTCTGTAAGACTGCCTCTGCTTTTAAGTTTTGAGAATACGTGGTTGATCCTTTCGCTAAGACCGGAAAAAACAGCCATTATTCACCCTCCAATGCCCTTTCTGCCTCAACAATCTTCGTCAAAACGTCACCATCTGCAACGTTTTTTTGAATAAGCAATTCTTTCAATTCATGCAGTTTTTCAATAACGTTTTGTTTTGTTTCGAGCAATCGAAATTGTTTTTCGAATTCGACAAGGCTATTTTCTGCCCTTTTGATATTGTCTCTCACTGCCTGTCTTGAAATGCCATATTCATCAGCAATCTCGGCAAGAGAACAATCGAAGTCATAATACGCTTTAAGCATTGCAAACTGCTTTTCTGTAAGCATATTGCCATAAAGCTGATTTAAAATGCTTATGCCAAAATTTTTATCTTTCATAACAAAAAGGTGTAAAGGCAATTTCCTTTACACCAAGATATTAAATGAATTATTGTTTTTCGTCAAGCGTTTTTAAGTGTTTTTTACAAAATACCTTCAACAAAAGATTCTGCATCAAACGGCATAAGGTCATCTATACCTTCACCCACACCGATAAAGTCAACCGGAATGCCAAATTTTTCTTTAATCGCTATAACAACACCACCTTTTGCAGTGCCATCTAGCTTTGTAAGAGCAATAGAATCAATGTTTACAGCATCGTTAAACAACTCTACCTGTTGCAATGCATTTTGACCTGTAGTTGCATCAAGCACAATAAGATTTTTTCTTTGAGCATCCGGATATTCACGCGAAATAACACGGTTGATTTTTTTAAGCTCTTCCATAAGGTTTACCTTGTTGTGCAATCTGCCTGCCGTATCAATAAGGATAACGTCTGTTTTTCTGCTTTTGGCAGAAGAAAGCGCATCAAAAACAACAGCTGCAGGGTCTGACCCTTCCTGATGCTTTACAATGCGAACACCAGCACGGTCAGCCCAGATTTCAAGTTGTTCGCTTGCAGCCGCCCTGAAAGTATCTGCAGCCGCAATAAGCACAGATTTGCCTTGATTTTTAAATTGGCTTGCAAGTTTGCCTATCGTTGTTGTTTTGCCAACACCGTTTACACCAACAACCATAATAATTGCAGGTGACTCGATTTCAAACGGATCAGTTTCTAACATATCCATCAAAATATCTTTGAGTTCTTCCATTGCCTGGTCAGGATCAATAATTTTTTCTTCTTCCAGTCTGTCACGAAGCAAATCTACAATTTCCATAGTAGCACTTGCACCAACATCACTTGACAACAACAAAGTTTCGAGATCATCAAAAAAGTCGTCGTCAAAAACACCAACTTTAAAAAGTTGTTTAAGTTTGAAGCCCACGTTTTGTTTTGTTTTTTTGAGCCCATCTACTATCTTTTTAAAAAATCCCATTAGTCACCTACGTGTTTGATAGCTTCGGTAAGTTTTACCGAAACGATTTTTGACACACCCTTTTCTTCCATAGTAACGCCATACAATACGTCAGCAGATTCCATAGTAGGTTTTTTGTGTGTAATAACTATAAATTGTGTGTTTTCACTGAATTTACGCAAGAATCTTGCAATTCTGTCTGCATTTGCTTCGTCAAGTGCTGCTTCAATTTCGTCAAGCAAACAAAATGGCATTGGTTTTGCCTTAATGATTGCAAACAAAATTGCCGCAACCGTAAGAGTGCGTTCGCCACCTGAAAGCAAACTGATGTTCTGCAATTTTTTTCCTGGTGGTTGTGCCTCTATTTCGATACCGTAGTCAATTTCTTCTTTATCAGGGTTTGGTTCAATAACAAGTCTTGCATGACCACCCTTAAACAACTCTTTAAAAGTATAAGAGAAGTTTCTGTTAATTTCTTCGAAACCGGCATTAAATTTGGCAACCATTTCTTTAGTAAGGTCTTTTATAACAACGTTAAGGTCGCTTTCTGCCTTTTTAAGGTCATCCATCTGCTCCTGAATTTCGCTGTAACGCTGATAAGTTTCACTGTAACTATCCACAGCCATAACATTTACAGGACCAAGATGCGCACGTTGATTTTTAAGTTTTGTAATTACTTTTTGAGCATCTGTTGGGTCATAATTTTCATCTTTATATTGCAAAGCGTTTGAATAAGTAAGACCATAATCCTCCCACACAGTGTTTGTAAGTGCAGTAAGATTTGTTTCGATG
>JAFVQA010000080.1 GCA_017505015.1 Clostridia bacterium | reverse complement strand
GTTCGAATCCCTAACTCTCCGCCAGGAAAAGGAAGTACGAACGTACTTCCTTTTTTCGTTTACTCAAAAATGGATGAGAACCCCTTGGGGTGAGAATCACATAAGGCTTACACGACAGTGCAATGCCCACGAGTAAAACGTGCACTTTATTTTTTGTTTTGACAGTGCAAATACCAATATGTAAACAACGGCGAGTTCGAGTAACTCTCCGCCAGGAAAAAATATATTTTATTACGTTAACAAAATAAAAACACGATTGCAACAATGCAACCGTGTTTTTTAATACTCTTTTTTTCCACATAAAAAATCAATGCTTACGTCAAAATAATCTGCAATTTTCCAACATTCTATAATGCTTGGCTCATTTAGCCCCTGCTCCCAACGAGAAAGATTTGCTTGACTTGTGCCAAGCTCTTTTGCCAGTTGCCTTTGTGACAACCCTTTTTCTTTTCGCAAGTCTGCAATTTTGTTTTTTTCAAAAGTATATGCCATGAAAATAATGATATACAAAATTGTATCAAAAGTATTGACTTATACAAATTTGTATCATATTATGTTAGTATAAAACATTTCTTGCAAACAATTCATGCAACACACATTATTTTTGCAATAATTACAACATATTGACAAAAAAAACAAATATGTTTGCAAGATTGCGTTTATCGGGAGGAAAAACAAATGAAAAAAATTTTAGCAGTTTTCTTATGTATGATTATGCTATTTGCAATGAGTGCATGTAATGGCGATAACGGCAACAACGATGACCAAGCCAATGCTGAAACTAAAATTGAACTCACTACAAGCAATTATACACAATATTTAGACGTTAAAAGCACTATCAAGGTAAATGATTTTACTCTGACAAACATTGCAGGTGCATATTTTGTTGACGGAAATGCAACATTAACTCTTACAGTATATCCAAAACAACCAGTTAAATGCTATAACGTTAAAATCGAATACACAAACAAAAGTCCAATTAACAATATCGGAATTGAAATGACTTTGCAAACTGGTCCTGTTTTGTTAGTTCCTGCAGATGGCAATTTGACAGATGAATATAATATAGAAATTACAACAGGTGACATAGATGAAGTAACTAAAAGAGTTCTTGTTTATCGTCACACAAAAGAAAAAATGATAGAAGGAATTGAAAACCCATTTGGTTTTTATATGATGGCAGAAATATTGTCTGTTTCTGGTCACGTTGTAGTTGAATAAGAAACAAAGCGAGTTAGAGTAACTTTCAGTAACAAAAAACCTAAACCGAATGGTTTAGGTTTTTTTATTTATTTTGAAAGATTATCTTTTAAAGATAGGCAACTAAACTTGATTTTTTAACAAAATGCAGACGGTATCGTCTGCCTTTTTTATTTGATTTTATGCAAGTGCAACGTCAAGTATCATCATTATAACAAAGCCTGCCATTACACCCCACGTTGCAAGGTGCGAGTGACCTGTTGACTGCGCATCTGGAATGAGGTCTTCGGCAACGACGAATATCATTGCACCTGCCGCAAAAGCAAGCAGCCATGGCTGCAAAGTAATCATAAACGAAGCCATAAAATAGCCTATAACAGCCGCAACCGGCTCTACCGCCCCACTCGCAGTTCCAAGCAAAAACGCCTTGTTTTTGCTGTTTGTAACCCCTTTGAGTGGCAAAGTCACTGCAACACCCTCTGGAAAGTTTTGTATACCAAGACCTATTGCAAGGCCAAGTGCAGAAACGTATGCCGCAGTTGTGCCAATGGTAGCTGCAGCGCCAAAAGCAAAGCCAACTGCAAGACCTTCTGGAATGTTGTGAATCATAACTGCAAAAAACAGTTTTGTAGACTTTTTAACAGCAACGTGAGGGCCCTCATCTTGATTTGTGCCACTGTGTGTATGCGGAATGATTTTGTCCAGCAAAACCAAAAACAAGCCACCAATTATAAAACCGATAGCAACAGGCAACCACGCAGGGCCGTTAAACACAAGTTCTGCCTCTTCCATCGCCGGCAAAAGTAAAGACCAAATTGAAGCCGAAATCATTATGCCAGATGCAAACCCCAAAAACAAGGTGTGAAGTTTGTCGCCCTCTTTTTCTTTAAAAAAATATACCACTGCCGAGCCAAGCGTTGACATTGCAAATATAATGAAAAAGCCCAGTGCAGTCATTAAAGTAAAATTCATATATACTCCTTTTTTCCCCTTATAACATAAAGATATATCATTTTTAACAAAAATTCAAGAGAAAAAACAAAAACAGGCATTCATAACAAGAATACCTGTTTTTTATATATACTTTAAGATAGTTTTAGTTTGGCAAAAGAACTTTATCAAGACTTGCAAAGAAGTTTGCTTCGCCAACAGTTTCGACAAAACCACATTTTTTGAGTGGAGCCATTACGCTTGGTTTGCAACCTGTAAAATAAAAACTTTTGCCTTTTTGCAATTCGTCGGCAACAAGCTCTTCTATCACGCTTACGGCAGACACGTCTACGTACATTACACCGCACATTGCGATGATAAATCTGTCGTAATTGTCACTTATTTTGCGAATTTTTTTGGCAAATTCTTCTGCATTGGCAAAGAACAATGCACCAGAAAGGTATACTACTGTTGCACGTTTTTCGTGGTGAGCATCGTCTGGATCATATGCGTGAACTTTTGTATTGTCAACTTCTGACTCTTCAATTTGAATTTTTGTGAGTTTTACAACCATGATGAACAAAGACAAAATAACGCCGATAACGATTGCATAAGTAAGGTCAAGGCATACTGTTGCAACCAAAGTTATCATAAACATAACGATTGCATCCCAGGTTTTGTGTTTAAAATAGTTTTTGATTGCGCGCCATTCGTTCATGCGAATTGCAGTAACGATAAGCACACCTGCAAGTGCAGGGTATGGCACCAATGCAATAGCAGGAGCAAGCAAAAACATGCACAAAACCAAAAACAAAGACTGAACAAGACCTGTAAGTCTTGTTTGACCACCACTTTTGATTGCAACGCTTGTGCGCGCAATAGCAGCAGTTGATGGAACGCCACCAAAGAAAGGAATAACAATATTGCCAAGGCCTTGAGCAATAAGTTCTACGTTAGAGTCAAACTTTTCTTTTTTCATGTTAGCCGCACAAATGCCACAAAGCAAACTTTCGATCATGCCAAGTGCCGCAATTGTAAATGCAGGACCAAGCAATGAAACAACCATGTCAATGCTGAGAGCACCAAAAG
>JAFVQA010000079.1 GCA_017505015.1 Clostridia bacterium | reverse complement strand
TGTTTTGTGATGATGGATAAAATTGAGCTTTTCGGGCGTCATTTTCCCATTGCGTTCACCTTCGATATCCTCTACCTGACCATAAATCATTTTTTCGCCATTGTCTGCAAGGTCGAGAACCAATCCAGAAGCAACCTTTGGATATTGCTTATACTCGTTTGCCAAAATATACATTGCGTATGTCAAAAGCGAATCGCCTGCTAAAAGTGCCATTGTTTCATCAAACTGCTTATGACAAGTTGGCTTACCTCGACGCAAATCAGAATTATCCATACAAGGCAAGTCGTCGTGAATAAGCGAGTATGTATGCAGACACTCGATAGCAACGCACGCTGGTAGTGGATCGATTTTTGAAGAGAACATCTCATACGCTGCAAGCAACAACATTGGGCGAATACGCTTACCACCTGCTTGCATACTGTATCGCATAGCTTCGTGAATTACGCTTGGGCGTGTCTGTGCTGGAGGAAGATACTTATTTATGGCGTCTTCTACTTTTAAGCGACGCTCCTCAAATTCTTTTTTAAATTGCTCGGTTGTCATAATAGAAAGAATTTTTACACGACAACCAATTTTGTCAACATTTTATACGAGCTCAACACCATCAACCAACAACTGCCCTCGAGCATCGCAATCTTTCAGGCAAGCCGAAACTAAAGCGTTTTTCATACCTTCTTCAGACATCGGAACAATAGCTGGAATGTAATTATCGGTATGTGCAAATATGTATTTGATGATATTTGATGTTCCAACAAAAGTTTTCGTTTCTTACCAAACTGGCTTTTTACAAAACGCATTTTTACTTCTTTTGCAACTTCACGCAACTCATCAGCACGAGCCTTTCGTTCTGGCACTGGTGGGACATCGCGCATTGTGTAAGCGAGCGTTTTTGGTCGGGGCGAAAATGTAAAAACATGCATATACGCCATTGGCGACGACGCAAAAATTGCTTTTGTTTTTTCAAACTCTGACTGTATTTCGGCTGGATGTCCACAAATTATATCGCCACCAACTGCGATATCGGGGCAAAGGCTTACACATTTTTCAAGCATACTTAAAAACTCCGAAGCTTTATATCGCCGACGCATACGTTCAAGCACAACATCAGAAAAACTTTGTGCCGAAATATGCAAATGTGGCATAAGTTTGTGCGAAGAATCTTTTGCACGTTCTAAAATTGCTTCGAGTGGAAGAAGAGGGG
Organism: Clostridia bacterium; assembly: GCA_017505015.1. GTDB lineage: Bacteria > Bacillota > Clostridia > Christensenellales > CAG-314 > Heteroclostridium. The sequence continues at coordinate 1,078 of JAFVQA010000079.1, read as the reverse complement.
GCTCTATGCTACCTATTCGGATTCGCACAAGCTCTTTGATTTCATTGAGAGCATCGATAACTTCTACAAGTCCACCTTTTGTCGTTAAAAATTTTGAAATATTTATACCTGTTAAAACGATTTCGCGAACTCCACGTTCAACAAGATTTTTTGCATTGCCCACAATATCATCAAAATCCATACTTCGCGGAACTCCTCGCGCGCGCGGGATGATACAATACGAGCAAGCGTTATCGCAACCATCTTGAATTTTCAAATTCATTCTGTCGCTCAACGCAGAATTTCCACAAGCCGATAAATCGGGTGCTGACGTTTTCTCAAGCAAAACATTACAGAAATCATTTTGCATTTCATTTTGTAAATCTTGCGAGATGATATTTACAATATCAGCCTTACTTTTATTACCCACAATCCACTTTACATTTTCAAGCTTCAAACTTTCAGGATCGGTTTGTGCATAGCAACCTGTTATAGCAATTTTACTTTGTGGGTTTTTTCGGGCAAAAATTCGGATTTCCTGACGCGTCTTTGCTTCGGCAAGGGTTGTCAACGCACAGGAGTTTACAATACCAATATCTGCACCTTTTTGCCAATCGACAACATCAAAGCCTGCCAATCGTGCAGAATCAGCTATACAAGCCGACTCGAACGCATTAACTCTGCAACCTAAAGTATAAATGGCAACACTACTTGGCATATCGACAAAAAAAGGGCGCATACTTGCGCCCATTTAAATTTATCAGAATTAGCGACGAACGCGTGCAAATTTCTTTTGGAACTTTTCAACACGACCAGCTGTGTCTACAAAGCGTTTTTCACCTGTGTATGCTGGGTGCGATGCTGCAGTAACGTCGCGCGAGACCATATAATAGTCAACGCCATCAATGTTTTCAACCGTCTTGCTCTTCATTGTTGAACGTGTCAAGAAGCGTGTACCTGACGAAACGTCAACGAAGCAAACTGGATGATAATCTGGATGAATGTCTTTTTTCATACTAAAATGCTCCGAACTTTATTAGCCTTGCTTAGCTTTGAAGCGAGGGTTTGTTTTATTGATGATATATACGCGACCTTGATG
>JAFVQA010000078.1 GCA_017505015.1 Clostridia bacterium | reverse complement strand
GATAGGTTTGTGTATATATTTATTTGCGCTGTCAGTTGTTATATATATGTTTGTGTCAGTGTGGAATTCCAACTTTATTTCGGAGTTTTTACATAATGCTATAGAGATTTGTGAATTTAATTTTTATAAGTTTGAAAATGGCATTGCCGTGTTGTATGACGTGCCGACAAGCATAAATGATATTGTCGTTAAGACTGCGTATATTAGTGCCACTTTATTGATGTGCGCAAAGATAACAATGGGTGTGTGCCTTTTTGTAACAGTGATTGTGTTGTGTTATAAAAGATATAAAAAGAAAAAAGAAAACTGTAACTGTTAGGTTAATAAAGAATGAATATTTTTTTAAAGTTTTATAGTTGTTTTTTGTTAAAATAAAACAAAAAAATAAATATAGTCAAAAAAACTTGACAACTTTTGGGTTTGCCTTTATACTAATTCGGCAAGATTAAAATTATGAGGTGAAATTATGAAAGAAGGTATTCATCCAAAGTATAGAGAAGTAGACGTTGTTTGCGCATGCGGTTCTACTTTCAAATCAGGTACAACAAAAAATACCGACGTTATCAAAGTGGAAATTTGCAACAAATGCCACCCTTACTTCACTGGCAAACAAAAACTTGTTGATGCTGGCGGTAGAGTTGATAAGTTCAAGAAAAAATACGGTATTTAATTTAACATTTTTTGAATGGAATAGGGAGGCACAGGTGTATTCTGTGCCTTTTTGTTTTTTATAAAGGTCAGCAATGAAAAAATGTTCTATTGGTGGTCAGGCCCTTATCGAAGGGGTGATGATGAAAGGACAGGGCGCAATGGCTATTGCCGTGCGTGACGAACTTGGGCAAATAAGGCTTGAAACAACGCGAACAAGCAAAAAAAGCCCTTGGTGGAAAAAAATCCCTATCCTTCGTGGTGTCATTGCCTTTTTTGACTCGATGATAAGTGGCGTGGGCACTCTTTTAAAATCAAGTGAAATTTTTATTGAAGAGGGCGAACAGCAAAAAGCCACTAACAAAAAAGAAAGTGGAACAGGCTGGTTTATGTTTTTCACTTTGCTCATAAGCATTGTGCTGGCAATCGGTTTGTTTTTCTTTTTGCCCAACGTAATTACAGATTTGCTCACAGGTCTTGTAAGCAATATGCACCCGTTTTTGAAAAACCTCATTGACGGCATTGTTCGTCTTGGCATTTTTATGCTTTATATGTGGGGTGTAACAAAGGTAAACGACGTTAAACGCGTGTTTATGTATCACGGCGCAGAGCACAAAACAATCAACTGTTTTGAGCACGAAATGGAGCTTACTGTAGAAAACGTTCGCAACAGTTCACGCATTCACGACAGATGTGGCACTTCTTTTATGTTTTTGGTTATGTTTGTGGCAATTGTTGTGTTTTCATTCGTGGGTTGGCACGACAACACTCTCATCAGGTTGTTGGTGCGCCTTGCGTTGTTGCCTGTTGTTGCAGGTTTGTCATACGAAGTGCTCAAACTTTTAGCAAAAACAGAATGTGTGGTTTTTAAACCGTTTAAAGCACCTGGTGCATGGTTGCAAAAACACATGACAACCAAAGAACCAGACGACAAAATGATAGAGGTTGCCATTGCAAGTTTCAATGCAGTGCTCGAAATGATGAACGACGAAACTGTTGCCGAACAAAAATTTCCTAAAACAATGCCACTTGCTCAGTTTAAACAAAAGGCTTTGGGTATTTTGCTTGATGCCGGTGTTGACGAACCAAGTGACGTTGACTGGATTTTGTGCGAAGTAACAAAACTTAAACGAAGCGAACTTGCAGATGACATAAACGTTACGCCATATATGCAGATAAAGGCAGAAAATATGTTGAGGCAACGTGCAGAGGGCAAACCTTTGCAATACGTGCTTGGCAACACAGACTTTTTCGGCTATGAATTTTTTGTAGATGAAAACGTGCTTATTCCAAGGTTTGAAACAGAACTTTTGGTTGACAAGTTGCTTGGTTATATAAACAAAAACAGCAGGGTGCTTGACCTTTGCTGTGGCAGTGGTGCAATTGGCATCACAATAAAACTCAAAAAAGATTGCGAGGTTGTTCTTTCTGACCTTAGCAGTGGTGCTGTTGCAGTTTCGCAAAAAAATGCAAAAAAACTTGGCGCAGAAGTTAGTGTTTTAAATGGTGATTTGTTTGAAAAGGTAGAAGGAAAGTTTGACCTTATCGTGAGCAACCCACCTTATATACCAACGCAGGATATTTTGGGTCTTGACAAAAACGTTAAAGACTACGAGCCGACAATGGCACTTGACGGTGGCACAGACGGGTTGGATTTTTATCGTGCAATTATCAGCCAGGCACCAGATTATCTCAGTGACAACGGTATGCTTGCGTTTGAACTTGGCATTGGTCAGATGGATGACGTTGTTTCACTTGCGCAAGACGGTTTTGACCTTGTTGCAAGAGTGAAAGACTATAACGGCATAGAACGCATTGCAATATTCAGCAAAAAACAAACAAATTGATTGCAACAAATTGTCAAAAAACAAGTTTTGCAATACAATAAATAGATAAAGAAAAAAAGGAGTGGCTTGTGTTTACTAAACTTGCCGACATTAAAAACAAGTTTGAAGAGCTTACACAGCAAATTTCGCAACCAGACGTCATTGCAAACCAAAGTTTGTGGACAAAACTCGTAAAAGAACATTCTTCTCTTACTGGTATTGTAGAAAAATATGACGAATGGAAAAAAACAGACGAAAATCTTGCGGGTGCACTTGAACTTGTAGAAATAGAAACGGACGACGAAATGCTTGAGATGTTGAAAATGGAAATTCACGATCTCAAACAAAAACGCATCGATCTGGAAGAAGAACTTAAAATTTTGCTTTTGCCAAAAGACCCTAACGACGACAATAACGTTATCGTAGAAATCCGTGCAGGTGCAGGTGGCGACGAGGCTGCTTTGTTTGCAACGGAAATAAAGCGTATGTTTTATCGCTATGCAGAGCGTCAACGCTGGAAGATAGACGAAATTGACGTTAACGAGTCAGAACTTGGTGGAACAAAAGAAGCAACATTTTCTGTAATTGGCACAGGCGCATACAGCAAACTTAAGTTTGAAAGTGGCGTGCACAGGGTGCAACGTGTGCCTGCAACAGAGTCACAGGGCAGAGTTCACACTTCTACAATCACGGTTGCCGTGTTGCCAGAAGTTGACGATATTGAAATTACTATTGACGAAAAAGACCTTAAAATAGACACTTATCGCAGTGGTGGTGCAGGTGGTCAGCACGTTAACAAAACAGAGTCTGCAATTCGTATCACTCACTTGCCAACTGGCATTGTTGTTGCATGTCAGGATGAACGAAGCCAGATTAAAAACCGCGAAAAAGCAATGAAAACTCTCAAAAGCAAATTGTATGACCATTTTCAGTCACAGGCAGAAAAAGAGTATTCAGAGGCAAGACGTATGCAGGTTGGCACAGGTGACAGAAGTGAACGTATCCGCACGTATAACTTCCCTCAAGGCAGGGTTACATACCATCGCATTGGCTTGACACTTTATTCGCTTGACACTTTTATGGACGGCGATATCGAAGAAATGATAGAGGCACTTCGTCTTGCAGATCAAACTGCAAAATTGCAAGGAAACAAAGGAGAATAATATATATGCTTAAACTTACAGACAGAGCAAAAAACGTGTCACCAAGTTTGACACTTGCTATTACTGCTCAGGCAAACAAAATGAAAAGTGAAGGTATAGACGTAGTTAGTTTTGCTGCCGGCGAACCAAACTTTAACACACCTGACTATATCATCAATGCAGCTAAAGAAGCTTTGGACAAAGGTCTTACAAAATATACTCCTGTTCCTGGCACAAAAGAGTTGAGAGAACAAATCTGCAAAAAATTCAAGGCAGAAAACAACCTTGATTACAACTTTGACCAGATCATCGTTTCTACTGGTGGCAAACAAACTTTGTTCAACGTTTTCCAAACAATCGTGCAAGAAGGCGACGAAGTTATTTTGCTTGCACCATATTGGTTGTCTTATCCAGAAATGATCAAATTCTGTGGTGCAAAAGTTGTTTCTGTTGACCTTGCAGACGACAACTGCTTGCTCAACATTGACAAAATTGAAAAAGCAATCACACCAAATACACGTGCAATTTTGCTCAACTCACCAAACAACCCAACAGGTGCAATTTATGACAAAGCAAGCATTGACGCTTTGGCAGAAATGCTCAAAAAATATCCTGATATCTGGGTTATTTCAGACGAAATTTATGAAAAACTCGTTTATGACAACATGGAGCATTATTCAATCGCTCAAAACTCAAAAGAAATGTATGATCGTACTTTCGTTGTAAACGGCATGTCTAAAGCATATGCAATGACAGGCTGGCGTCTTGGTTACGTTGCTTGCCCAACTGCTGAAATTGCAAAAGCAATGAGCGGTTTGCAATCTCACCAGACTTCAAACGCAAACAGCATTACACAATATGCAAGTTGTGTTGGTTTGCAGGGTGGCGAAGAGTTTATGGCAAACATGAAACAAGTTTTCGAGGCTCGTCGCAACATGTTGTTCGATGCATTGCAAGGTGCACAATATATCACTGTAAACAAACCACAAGGTGCATTTTATATGATGCTTAACGTGTCTGGCACATTTGGCAAATCATATGAAGGCACAGTTATCAACAGTGCACTTGATTTTGCAAACTTGCTCATAAAACACGCAAGTGTGGCAGTTGTTCCATGTGAAGGTTTCGATGCACCAAACTTTGTTCGTTTGTCATATGCTATCAGCGAGGCAGATATTCTTAAAGGTGCACAACGCATTAAAGAATTTGCAAGCAAACTTAAATAATAACAAAAATCATGCCACCCCAAAGGGTGGCTTTTTTATTGTATATTGACATTGGTGCTGTATTAAAGTAAAATTGTATCATCATATATTTAATGATACAAAATTTGTGGAGTGTATATGCAAAACAATAGTAAAGCAAAAAAAGTTTTTAAATATCTGTTTAAAACAAGCGTAATTTGCATTTACGTGGCTTTGGTTGCCGTGTTGTTTTTGCAGGCACTTAAACCAGGCAATGAGTCGTCGGCAATAAGCAATGACTTTGGCAACAAGGTAGACAACGTTGTTACGCAAATTGCAAAACCACAGGTGCAACGTGTTGATGCACAAAGTGTAGAAATTATTTCTTTAAAAATTGAAGACAAAACGTTTGAAGGTGACGATATTGAAATATTCGTAGGTTCAAGTGGCAAAATAAAAAGCAAGGTTTTGCCGGAAAATGCAACAGACAAATCGTTGATATATCGTTCGTCAGACAGCGATGTGGTTAAGGTATATGACAATGGCAAAATCGTTGCAAAATCAGCAGGTAAGGTCAGGTTGGAAATTTTGCTTAAAAACAATCAAAAACTTAAAGATACAATCAACCTGACGGTAAAAGAAGTGCCTGTTGAAAGCATTGCAATAGGAAACATTCCACAAGAATTTCGCGTGGGAGAAAGTTTAAGGTTAGAAGCGATTTTTGAACCACAAAACACAACTCAAACAAAAGTGAAATGGTCTTCGTCAGACAAAAACGTTGTTTCGGTAGACAGTTCTGGCAAGATAATCGCAAAAGAACAGGGCGTTGCCACAATAACGGCAAAATCTGCCATTAACGACGACGTTTTTACAATGGTTGACTTGCAGGTGTTGCCTGCTGCAGAGCAGGAAACAACGCCTGTGCAAAGCCTTGAAATAAAAATGCAGACTCAAAACCATCTGGTTGGCAAAAAACAACAACTTTCCGTTGTGTTCTATCCGTCAGAAGCAACCGATGACGTTTTGTGGAGCAGTTCGGACGAAACAGTTGCAATCGTTTCGCAAAAGGGGGTTGTAAAATATCTCAAATCAGGCAACGTTGTTATAACTGCATCGTGCAGTAATTTTGATAAACAAGCCAACGCAGAAATAAAGGTTGACGAAGTTGTTTCGAGTGCAATTGTTTTGCAAACGGATTTTGACGAAAGTGATGGCAACTTTGTGTTAAAGCAAGGCAAGTCAGGCAAAATCACTGCATTGTTAGACAGTGATGCCACCGTGTTTGACGTTGTTTTTTCTTCTTCTGACAACACCGTTGCACAAATTGGTGCAGACGGTGTGGTTACTGCCATAAAAGGTGGCGAGGTAACCATTACCGCAAAAACAAGTTATGGCGACAAAACAACAAGCCAGACTTTGGTGCTTGTGGTTGAAAAAATAACTTTTAGCGAAACAATGCAAAACTTTTATTTGTGGGTGCGCAAAGGATTTGGACATTACGGCGCGTTTTTGGTGCTTGGCATTTTTGCAACGTTTAGTTATTATATGTTGTTTTCAAAAAGCACAAAGGGCAAGTTGATTGGTTTTGCGGTGTGTTTATTGGCAGGTTTTGCAGTTGCAGGAATAACCGAAATTTTGCAATTGCCCGTTTTTACGTCTGGCAGAGCAAGTTCGTTTGCCGACGTTGTGCTTGACTTTAAAGGTTATTGCACTTCGTCACTCGGTATCTATGCCGTTATTTTTATGGTTCATTTTGCAAAAATAGTGGCAGAACGAAAGACAAAAAAACAAAATATATAATAATGGCGTGATATTTGCACATATTTTAACAATAGTTTTGGATTGTCAAAAATGAGATAAAAAAAATATTGTTAATTTTTGCAAAACCCCTTGAAATATAAAAAATTTTTGCTACAATATATACACAAGAAACAAATTGCAGGAGGTGCACTACAATGATTAAGCTTATCTGTGGCGAAAAAGGTGCAGGCAAAACTAAAAAAATTCTCGATATGGCAAACGATACAGCAAAAACTTCAAAAGGTTCTGTTGTATTCCTCGATAAAGATGATTCACACAAATTGGGACTTTCTTATAAAGTTCGTTTGAATGATATGTCAGAATGGAGAGTATCTTCTGACAACGAATTAGTTGCTTTTATTAAGGGCATGCTCGCAACTAACTATGACATCACTGATATCTTTGTTGATGGCATTGTAAAAATTTCTGGTCACCCGGTTGAAGAACTTGCAAACTTCTTCGGTTGCTTGGAAAGAGTTATCAGCGACAAGGACGTAAGCGTAGTCCTCACTATCAGCAAAGATCCAGCTGCTTTGCCTGACTTTCTCGCCAAATACGCTCAAGTCTAACGAGTGGTTTGGTATATCGCTTTTGATATCAACGGTCTGTTTTTTACAGACCGTTTTTTTGTTGGCCAATCGTCAAATTTAATCTAAATATATATTCTTGTCAAAAAATAGGTTTAATGTTAAAATATACGATAGAGGTTTATACACATTATGGAAAATAAAAAAGTTATATTTAGTGGCGTTCAGCCAACGGGCAAAATAACAATCGGCAACTATCTTGGTGCTATAAAAAACTGGACAACCATGCAAGAAGAATTCAACAGCATTTTTTGTGTCGTTGACTTGCACTCAATCACAGTAAACCAGGTTCCAGCCGAACTTCGCAAAAACACTTTTGACCTTTTGGCATTATATATTGCTTGTGGTCTCGACCCACAAAAAAGCATTTTGTTCGTGCAGTCACACGTGCCAGCTCACGCAGAACTTGCATGGGTGCTCAACACAGTTACTATGGTTGGTGAAATGAACCGTATGACTCAGTTTAAGGATAAATGTCGCAAACATGCAGACAATATCAATATGGGTCTTATGGATTATCCTGTGCTTATGGCGGCAGATATTTTGCTTTATCAAACAGACCTTGTGCCTGTTGGTATCGACCAAAAACAACACGTAGAACTTGCCCGTGACGTTGCACAACGCTTCAACAACAAATATAGCCCAACTTTCGTAGTGCCAGAGTGCTATACTCCAAAAGTTGGTGCAAAAATAATGAGCTTGCAGGAACCAACTGCAAAAATGTCTAAATCAGACGAAAACGAAAACGCAGTTGTAACAATGCTTGACGATAAAGATGCTATCATGCGCAAATTTAAACGTGCCGTTACAGACAGCGACACTGCAGTTCGTTTCGACCCAGAAAACAAGCCTGGCGTAAGCAATCTTCTTTCAATTTACAGCTGTTTTAGTGGCAAAACTATCGAACAGGCAGAAATCGAGTTTGAAGGCAAAGGCTATGGCGACTTTAAAACAAAAGTTGCCGAGGCTGTTATAGAAGGTGTTGCACCAATTCAGGCAGAACAACAACGCATTGTAAAAGACAAAGCATATCTCGAAGAAGTGCTTAAAGACGGTGCATATCGTGCAAGCAAACTTGCATATAAAACTTTGGATAAAGTTTATCGCAAAGTTGGCTTTATTCCACGAGTTAGATAATGTTTGGATATATCAAAGTTGCAAAAGACAAAATGGAGCCGGGCGAATTTGCATTGCACCATGCTTTCTTTTGCGGAATATGCATTTCAAGCAAAGAGCAAATGGGCTTTCGTTCACGCATGCTCACAAACTTTGACATAGCGTTTTTCAACGTGCTTTTCCATAGTTTTCTGGATATGGACGTAGAAATTTTCGACAGCCATTGTATAACAACGCCCCGCAAAAAAAGATCTATCGTAAAACGTGACGAACTTACAGACAAACTTGCTTTGTCAAACGTTATTTTGTCATATCTCAACCTTATGGATGACGTTCTTGACGAAAAATCTTTAAAAAAGCGACTGGCACTTTTGGCTATAAAAAGACCTTATAAAAAGGCAAAAAAGCTCTTTCCTGAAATGGACGAGCAAATCACAAAATATTATTATGAACTGACCGATCTGGAAATGCACAACTGCAAAGTGTTTGACCAGGTGTGCCACCCTTTTGCAGAATTGTCACGAGTTTTTGCAAAAGTTATTTTGGGTGACAAGGCAAACGATTATATTTTGGATTTGTGCTACAACCTTGGCAAGTGGATTTATTTGATAGATGCACTTGACGATCTGGAAAAAGATGCCGTTAAAAAAAGTTATAACCCTTTTATAGCGTGTTTTGACGGATATAAAAACAGCAAACAGTTTGTAAAGGACAATCAGGCAGATTTCGAATTTGTTTTGTATTCCACACTCAACAAAATTGCCGAAAATTTTAATGACCTTGACCTTTCAAAATATTATTGCGTGTTAAAAAACGTTTTGCACGTGTCTGTTCGTGACATTACTGCAAAAGTTTTTGCAAAATATCTCGACGAGGAGGAAACTTCAGTTGAACAATCCATTTGAGTTTTTTGGTCTGGACGTAAATGCAGACAGACAAACGCTTGACGCAAGATATAACGAACTTAAAGCAGAGTTTAAAGAAAAACGCTTTTTAGAGG
>JAFVQA010000077.1 GCA_017505015.1 Clostridia bacterium | reverse complement strand
CAGCTGTTGTTCTTTTATATCTTCTTGTTTTTCAACAGTTTGAACAATAACTGGTTCAACCTTTTCTTCTGCAGGTTCATCTGGCAAAAATTCAATTTCTATTGGCTCTTCTTTTACCACTTCTGCTTCAAAACTTGTTTGTTCAAGGGCTTCTGACTGAACTATGTTTTCTAAAACTTGTTGTTCTTCTCTTATTGATGGTGTGGCAACCTCTTGATTGTCGAAATTGTTCAAAAATTTTGCAACCTTTTTTAACGGATCAAAAGTTTTGTCTTGTTGCGTCTGAACAACTTCTTTCGGAACCAAAACTTTGACTTCTGTGTCATATAAAGACAAAATTTCTTCAAACTTTCTGCCAGCCTGTTCAAATTTGTCAACTTGTTCGGGTGCAAGAGTTTTTGACACTTCTTTTGCATAAGAAGTCCACTTTTGTTGAAAAAGCTGCAACCTTTCCATTTCGTCAGCAAATCGTTTTTCTGCCTTTTCTTTAAGTTGTGAGGCATTTTCCTGTGCCTCAACAAAAGCAACGAAAATTTCTTCTTTCTTTTTTTCGTAGCCAGCAACAACCTGTTCGAGATCTTCTTTTTGTCTTTTGAGTTCTTCTATTTCGGTTTTAAGGTTTGTTACTACCTCGTTGTTTTCATTGGTAATATTTTGGATATATTCGTTGACCTGTGTTTGGTCATATCCTTTTTTTACCACTTTAAAATTCATCGTTTTCCACCTTTTGCCAACAATTCTTGTTTGAGATCATAAAGTTTGTCTGACAAGTCAACCTTGTAAACCTGCGGTTTGTCAAGACGTTTATATTCGCTCCAGAATTCGTTAAGGCTGTTTGTGCATTGACGTTGAAGTTGTGCAACAGTTGGAAAATCATATACAATTTCGCCATTTTTAACAACGTCTACGTAAAGTGATTTTACAAAATAGTTGTCGAGAGTTTGTTTTTTCCACCTTTCTGTTGGGTGAGTGATTGTAAGTGGCTGACTGAAATCAAACTGCTCGTCTTTAAGGCAAATAAAGTCTGCAACAGCCATTTGAGTTGTGCCGTCATAAATGCGATAAATTTCTTTTTCGCCAGGGTTTGTAATTTTTATTGCATTGTTTGAAATTTTCATTTTTGCATTGCCGTCAAACTCTGCAATTTTGTATACACCACCCAAACTTGGGTTGCTGTGACTTGTGATAAGTCTTGTGCCAACGCCATATACGTCAATTTGTGCCCCCTGATAATGCAAAGATTCGATAGTATATTCATCAAGGTCGCCAGAAACAAAGATTTTTGCATTTGGAAAACCTTCGATATCCAGCAAACGTCTTACTGTTTTTGTAAGATATGCAAGGTCACCGCTGTCAAGGCGAACACCAACAGGTTCGTAACCCTTTTCTCTCAATTCTTTAAACACTGTGATAGCATTTGGCAAACCGCTTTTTAGTGTGTCATATGTATCAATGAGCAACAAACAGTTTGTTGGATAAAGATCTGCATAAGCTCGGAATGCAGTAATTTCGTCATCGAAAGACATAACCCAGCTGTGTGCGTGAGTGCCTTTTGGATCTGTGCCAAACATCTGTGATGCTAAAACGTTGCTGGTTGCAACACAGCCACCAATGATTGCAGCTCTTGCACCATAAGTTGCTGCATCTGGTGCTTGCGCACGACGCAAACCAAACTCTAAAACACCTTTGCCCCTTGCAGCGCGAACTACTCTTGCTGCTTTTGTGCCAATGAGTGTTTGAAAGTTCACGATGTTAAGCAATGCAGATTCAAGCAACTGTGCTTCGAAAACAGATGCTTTAATTACCATAAGAGGTTCATCTGGAAAAACAACTGTTCCTTCTGGAATTGCTCTTATGTCACCACTGAATTTAAAATTTTCGAGTCTTGTCAAAAATTCTTCATCAAAAGAACCGAGCGAACGGAGATATTCGATTTCTTCTTTGTTAAAAGAAATGTTTTTGATGTAGTCTATTGCCTGTTCAAGACCACATGCAATGCAAAAACTGCTTTCTCTGCCTTGGCGGAAAAACAGGTCGAACACGGCAACTTTGTCTGCCATGCCGTTTTTGAGATAACCGTTCATCATTGTAAGTTCATAAAAGTCTGTCAACAACGCCAAATTTTCTTTCATTGTTTTATCCTCTTTATTTTTTATTGCAAAACCTCTTGTTCTGCATTATTTTTTGTTTTTATTGGTGGTCTTCTGTCTGCAAAAATCCATTTTGCCCATTCGTTTGATTTTACTGACCACGAGTTGCCGTCAACACCTGTGCAAACAACAGTTCCATCTTCATTTTTTGCAGTCTGTGCAAAACTTCCGTTTTTATCAAGCATTTTTTTGCGGTCAAGGTTGATAACAACGCCACAACCCATCATAAATGCTGCAACTATAAGAACCCCACCGACCAACACAATATTTGCTTCGCCAATGATAAAGAAAACGATTGCAAAACAAAGTGAAACTGCAATAAGGCTGACAAGCAAAATCAACGAAGTTTTAACCTCTTTTTCGTCATTTTTGAAAAACTTTTTGTATTTTTCATACAATTCGTGCCTATAAATATAAGCAAGACGATAAAGACCAAACAAAATTGTAAACACAGATACTGCCTGCGAAATTTTAATGCCTGTGTTTACTCCGCCAACCCACAAATACAAACTGTCTGAACGCAAAGATTCAATTGCAAGTCTTACGATACCATAATAAATACCATAAAAAGAAGCAAGTTGACCAACGCGATATTTTTTGCTTCGCATAAGCAAAAGCACGATTATAAAGCCTATGCCAGTGCAAAGTGATTCATAAAAGAAGGTTGCCTGAAACCATGCTCCTCTGCCATCGATAAACACGGCAAACGGAAAAAACTGCAAATCAGGGTTTGTAACCATGTTGCCATATGCCTCTTGGTTGGCAAAGTTGCCCCATCGTCCTATACATTGAGCAATGAGCAACCCCGGCACTATAAGATCAGAAATTTGAAAAAAGTTTTGCTTTTTAACCCTTGCAACGATTGCAGCAGTGATATAACCTACGATTACCGCACCGTATATGCCTAATCCGCCGTTACGAAATTTCCAGAAAGTGCCCCAGTTGCTTGGCTGGCCGTCATATGGAAACATAAAAAAGTAAAGCCTTGCACCCAAAATTGCAAGTGGAATTACTATAACTGCATAGTCAACTGCATCGTATGGATCATATCCATTTTTTTTGAGAAAGTGTGCAAACAATGATATTGCCACTGCAATGCCACTAACTATAATAATTGCATAATAATAAATCTCAATGCCAAAAACAGTTATATGTGGTCTGGCATTTAAAAACATGTTCATCATACCTTATATTATAACATAAAGATATAAATATACAAGTATTGATTTTATAAAAGTTGATTGACAAATCAAATAATCAGCAATAAAATTTTTAACATGGAAAATAACGGACAAAATATGACAAAAAACAAAAAAATAATTCACACGTTAATTATCCTTGGCATTTTTGCAGCTATCGTTGGCATTGGATATGTCGTGCTTAAAATTACTGGTGTTCTTGAGCTTTTTGACTCTGCAGAGTCGTTGAAGGAACTTATTTTGAGCACAGGAATATGGTGCAGAATCGTGTATATGTTTATACAATTTTTACAGGTCACTTTTTTGCCAATTCCTGCCATGATAACAACCATTGCAGGCACACTTATTTTTGGCCCATGGGAAACTGTTTTTATGAGCATTGTTGCCATTATGCTGGGCAGACTTTTTGCTTTTTGGCTGGGCAGAAAATTTGGCATGCCTATCGTTAAATGGATGGTTGGCGAACAAGATGCAAAAAAATGGTCAGAAGTGCTCGGACGAGGAAAATATACCTATTTTTTAATGTTGTTGTTTCCTCTTTTTCCTGATGACATATTGTGCATGATTGCAGGCATAACAACAATGAGCTGGAAATTTTATTTAATGGCAAATGCAATTGCAGTTGTTATAACAAACTTTGCAATGTGCTTTTTTGCAAGTGGCGAACTTATTCCTTACAGTGGCTGGGGAATACCCGTTTGGATTGTTGTTGGTGCATTGCTTGTTTGCGCAATCATTTGTTCGTTTAAATATAAAGACAAAATTGAAGAGTTTGTTTATAAACTTGGCGAAAAATTTGGCAGAAAAAAAGAAAAATAAAATTTATGCGTGGTTAAACCACGCATTTTTTATACACTTTTTGATTGTTTATATCAATTTTTAAACTAATTGTTGACTTTTTTTGTATAAGTGATATAAATATATTAAATACTTTTAAAGGTGGACAAAATTATGAAAAAAATGATAAAACGCATAATTACGCTTTCACTTGTTTTATTGCTTAGCTTTGGTTTTGCCGGTTGTGGTGATGGTAAAGCTACGTTTGAAACTATAACTGCGGCACAAGCAAAAGCCCTTATGGACAGCGAAACAAACTACGTCATCGTTGACGTAAGAAGATATGCCGACGAATATCTCGTTGAACATATTGAAGGTGCAATCAACATTCCTAACGAAGAAATCAACGACAAAGCAGAAAGCATTTTGAAAAACAAAGATCAATTAATTTTTGTATATTGCAGAAGTGGCAAACGAAGCAAAGAAGCAAGTGAAAAACTTGCAAAACTTGGATATACAAACGTTAAAGATTTTGGTGGAATTATCAACTGGCCTTATGGCACGGTAAAACCATAAAACAACAAAAGGATATGCAAAAAGCATATCCTTTTTTAGTCCTCTTTTTAATTTTTTGCGACTGTTTTTCACAACGATAATTATTGTTGAAATCCAT
>JAFVQA010000076.1 GCA_017505015.1 Clostridia bacterium | reverse complement strand
CGATCTCATCCAGATAGGGGATCACGGTTGTTTTATAGGGAATGGTGACGTTGATGCAGGAAAATTCCTTTTTCTGCATAAAGGTGCCTACTTCCTCCACCGATTCCACCACTGCCGCCATTGGACGCAGTGTTTGCATTGTTGGCTCCATTAGGTCCACGCAAGGATGCAAAACCACGCATCTTGTTACCGAGGTTTTTAGTTGCATTAACCGCCTTTCCAGCAACATTGCGATATGCTTGACCGCCGAGAAGATTTCCTGCAATATTTGTTGCGCCACCGAGCATTTTTCCTGCAAGAGGCATAATGCCCTTTTGCTCTCTGCCGTATTTGTTGGTGCCACCCACTGCCAGATTTTTCACGCCACGCATTAATCCACCTGCAGCTGCTGCTCCAGCAAGCAATGAGCGTGCTGAGTTTGCCATATCTCGACTTTCTTCGGCTGATGTGCCAAACACACGTGCAATGAGCTGTTGTCCGCCATTGACGCAAAGTCCACCACCAACAAGCATACAAGTCTTAAACAAAGCTGGCATTATCCAAGAATCACCCCAGATAGTTGCTGTATCAATATTTTGAATGACAGGCACAACCAGCATAAAGATATTGATTGAAATAACTGCGCCGTATGCAAGGACCACTTTGGATATAACCGTTTCACGCCAAGCTTTGAAGCGGGCGCCGTCATCAAGAGGAATTGTCGCTGAGATGAGTGGCAACATAATAAACAGTGCCACAATGTCAAATACACGCTTCACAAGCCCTATCATTGACATTACGACGTTGACAAGAAGCATTACCGTCACAAAGAATGCGAGCAAGAAGTTGAAGCTTCCCATTTCAACCATTGGTTCCTTTCCGTTGACGTATGGCTTATCTTCTTTCTCCATTCCGATAGTATCTTCTTTATGAACGCCAAACACTTGGTCCACCGTTGTATCGCCAAATTTTATATCTGCGATTGTGTATCTTTCTTGAGTTTCTTGGTCCTTAATTTGCCAACCATTTTGTGTTATGTAGTTGCCATTTTCATCGGTTTTGTAGGGATATGTGGTTGTTTGCAGTGGCTTGCCTGTGTTGGGGTCCGTTTCATAAACAGGCTTTCTTTCGCCCGTGGCATCATCTATTCGATAGTTGCCATCTTCGTCCATCTCCCACAACAAATTACCTTGCTCATCCGTAGCTTGAACGAATGTGATTATAGGTTTGTCGTAGTCATAGACATAGCTTGTCTCTACAGACATATCAAACACCATTCCAGCAAGCGTTGTTGACGTGCCATTACTTGTTGCATAATAGACTTGCGACAGCACCTCGTTTGAGCCCCAGATGCCAAACACCATTATGAAAGCCATAACTATCGTGATGATAATTGAGCCAAAACCTTGTCCTACTGTTTTAAGATGAGATTTTGGCTCACCGCCTTTCATATTGACAATGTTTTTAACTATTGCCGTGATACAAGAAACTGCACAAACAATAATTGCAACGAGGAAAACTAACAGAAACGCCTTCGTCACTGCACTTGATTCTAAGAAGATTTCAATCAAAGAACGCTCAACAAGCTCTCCTTCTTCTGTCCTGTAACCAACTGGCTGTATGCCACAAAGGACTTGAAACATCTCAAATATGGCATCCAAAAACTCAAGTAACCAGAACAGAATTTGAGCGAAAAACTTTTTTATCGCTATAATCATCTGTTTTACCTCGTGTTATTATAAATTTCTACATCACTTGTTGTGTCTGCATCCAATCACTCAAAGCCATAATAAGCAGAGGTGCCGCAACTGCAACTACAAAGATGACAACAACGCCTATAGCGAAAGAAAGAAGTGCTTTTTTAGCTTCTTCACGTTTCTTTTCATCGTCTGCTTTCCAGAATTTCAAACCAAGATAAATACCCCAAACGCAGGTGAGAGCACCGAATATTCCCATAAGCGGCTTAAACATACTCTCAATCAACCCTGAAATTGAGTCTGCAAAAGAAGAAAAATCTGCACCGTCTGATGCTGCAAGTAAAAAGTTTGTTGCTCCGAGTAAAAAGTTGTTAAACATTTTTAATCTCTCCTTTATAAGTAGTTTTTCTTTGTATTTTTTCAGCCGAAGCTGGTTATTTTATGCTTTGACGTTTACGATACACTATCATTCCTAACACTGCCGCCAAGACAAGCCCTGCGCCCAGTGCAATGACGATAATTCCGTATGTATTGATGTAGTCAAGACTGAATGTATATTCGCTACTGTTACCGAGCTCATCAGTAACGATAAGCTTATAATTTCCACGCTCTATGATTGGCTCGTTTGGCTTGCAACTAACAAGCTCGCCGTCTAAATAAAGCTCGTATGTAACGTTTTCTTTATCAGCGGCGCTGAATACAACTTGCTTTTTTTCTTGTGTTATCTCTACAGTTGGTGCAACTGTATCAACAACAAACCCAAGCACATATTCTCCGCCCTCTCCAGAGAACACAAAAGAATAAACACCGTCTTTTGAAAGGTCTATTCCATTCTCGACTGATATTGCTTCTCCATTGAGTGTTCCAGAGATAATTGTATAGCCCTCTGAAGCGCTTATATCGTAGGCATTGGCTTTCGCAGGGATAATGGTCCAATTTGTGGAATAAACGTTGCCCTGTTCGTCTGTGGCGGTTAGGGTGTATTGTCCTACCTCTCTAAAGGTGTTGCGATAGTCTATCGTAATGCCATTGAGTGTGACAAATTTGACGGCTTCCTCGTCAAAATCAAACGTCACGGCCTCCGAGACAATTTGTCCGGGCATGAGCATCGGTGACGTTGTAACTTCCACAACATCATCAATGGTGAATCTATACCTACTTTCATTCCCTGCAATATCAGTTGCAATAATGGTATAGGTGCCACTTTCGCTCCACGTGCATTCATTTTCAATGAACACTGGTTCATCAAGCCTTGAGCTTGACAAACGTGTTGAGCTTGAGCCTTCCACTTGAATTGTGACAACGCTCTTTGTGATTCCACCATTTTCTACACTGGCTGATATTACAGGTGCGGTCTGGTCGATTACAAGCGACACCACAGCCTTGTTGCCAACCGCATCAACGATTGTAACGTTGTATGTGCCTTCGGCTGTCACACGCTCTCCAGAAGCAAAATAAACGTCGTTGTCGCTTTCCACATCAAATTGCAATATTTCTTCATTGGCCGTGAGTGTTAAGCCATATCTTGACACATAAGTGGCGCCGTCCATTGAATACGTGCCTTTGACACTAAATGCAACAGATGAGTCAATCTCAACAGTGAAGTTTACTTCATTTCCAACGTAGTCTGATATGATGAAGAAATACTTGCCTTCTGCTTCTATTACTTTGCCGTCATATTCTGAATATTTGACACCATTCATTGATTGTTTCAACGAGTCATTGCTTGCTCCAGCCACAAAGAATGGCAATCTTGTTTTGCCGTTCTTTAAAACACCTTCACCGTTTGAATCAACGATTTGAGGAATAGGTGCAGTCTTGTCAACAACAAGCTCCACAGTTACCGTATTTCCTGCATTGTCTTCGATGACAACGTTGTATGTGCCTTCTTGAGATATTGCTTCGCCAAGGACGATATTTCCACCAGTTATGGAAATATTTTTGTATTCTTCCTTGACATCAAGTGTCAGACTTGACTTTGATGCGTAGATTGTTCCGTTGTTGTAGGTATAACCTCTAACCGAATAACTCACGCTAAGGTCTATTGATATAGTGAAGCTAACAGTATTTCCGACAACGTCTGAAATGGTGAAATAATACGTATTTTCATCTGTCAAGACAGTGCCTGTATATTCTGAATACTTAACACCGCTTGTTGAGATTGACATTGTCGCATCATCCTCTGATACTGACACGCTGAAGGGATTGCGTGTTGATGAATTTTGCTCCAAAATTTCACCATTTTGTGATGCAATATGCACATCTGGCGCTGTTTTATCAATGATGAATTCAATAGATAAAACGTTCCCTGCTCTATCTTCAAGCGTTATCTGATAACGTCCTTCTTTTGTGACAGATTCTCCTGCACCAAAAGTGATGCCGTTGTCACTTTCAACTTCAAAACGTCTGTAATCGTCTTCTACCTCAAGTGCTAACCCAGTGCTTGACAAGTAAATGTTGTCAATTTGCTTGTAACTGCCTTTCACTTCGTATGTCACAGTCAAGTCAATGCGAATAGAAAAGTTCTTTTCGTTGCCAAGGAAGTCTGTAACAATGAAATAGTATGTTCCGACTGCAGTGCAGTCACTGCCGTCATAAGTGGTGTAGTTAGTTCCACTCATTGAATATTTGAGCGTTGCGCCTTCTTCTTCGCAAGTCAAGCTGAACCCTTCATTGATGACTGAATTTTCAGCCACTTCAACGTCGTTCAATGTATTGATGTGCACTGTTGGTGCAGTCTTATCAATGATGAGTGTAATCGTCTCGATGTTGCCAACCTCGTCAACGATTGTGACGTTGTATGTGCCTTCCTCTGTCACTCGTTCTCCAGCGCCAAATTTCAATGGACCTTCAACATCAAAGCGGCTATATGTTTCATTTGCCGTGAGAATGAGACTATAGCGAGATATATAACTGCGTGCGCCTATCTCTTGATATGTGCCCTTTACTGAGAAATCTACGGTCCTGTCGATTGTGACGGTAAATGTGCAAGCATTATTCATTCTGTCTGTCATTCTGAATGAATATGTGCCTTCTTCATCAAACGTGGCGCCGTCATACGCTATATACTGAGCCCCATTTCTGATGAATATTGCAACATTCGCTTCCTCACAAGCTACACTAAATGCTTTATTAGTGGCTCCGTTCATACCGATTCCAGTTCCGTCTGTAGCCATAATCAAAGGCACAGGTGGAAATTTGTCTATAATGATGACAACTGAAAACTCATTGCCTATTGCATCTTTGACGACAAAACTATATGTGCCGTCCTCTGTGAGCTTTGCTCCATTGATGATTGTCAAGCCATTGCTTGCATCACAAATAAACTCTGACGTGCGTTCATTGATTGTCAAGGTGACTGACGACTTAGATATAATGCTGCCGTCATTAAGCGTTGTATAATCGCCGTCTATTGAATAGGACACAAGATTATCAAGTGTGACATTGAATTTGGTTTCATTGCCGACACTGTCCGTGATTGTAAACACATAGGTTCCTGCTTTAGTGATGACAGTGCCCCTTTTATATGACGTTTCAGAATACTGACCGAGGGCACTATTCTTTGAATAGTAGCGTGCAGTTCCTTCGTTCCAATCAACACTGAAATTCTCTCTTGTAACTGATTCTTGCAGCAGCTCATTGCCACCTTCTGTGATGATTGTTGCAAGTGGCGCTATACAATCTATCTCAAAGCTATACTCTGTAAATAGATTCATATCAGACTCAACATACAAGAAGAATTTATACAAATTGCTGGTGCTTGTTCCTGCTATGATTTGTGCTACAGAATAGCCGTCTTTTGCCGTCAAGCTCATTTCATCATCACTCAGCACCCATTCTCTTGTTGATGTGTCGTATTTATAGAGATGCAGTCCGTTGCCGTCTGCGAAATTAAAGCTCACATTGTTTTTTGTCACGCCATTTGCTTTGACACCAGACAATGAGCCAGAAGGCAGTCCTTTCATATAAAACACTGGCGCCGACTCAACAACTCTACCGAATATATCAGAGAAACGGACCACGTATTTACCGCCTGTTCTTATCACGTATGTCAACGTGGATGCAGACACTTCTGCTCCGTCATCGTCATACGACAAAGCGACATATTGTCCGTTATACATAACCTTGAAAAGTTCCACAGAAGTGATTGCATTGTTTGCTGAATCATAGTCAATATACAAAGAGCACTTTGTCTCGTTTGTTAATGACGTATGCTTCAAAGCTGCTTCTTCTCCTGCAATACGAACAGTGAATGAAATGTAGTTCATTGAACGGTCATAAACATTGATGATATATTTGCCGTAGTAACCGTTTTCGTGGCTCAACGTTGGCATTTCATCACCCTGTGCATAGCAGACGTCGGCAAGCCCACGTCCAGAAATACACAAAACAGAAAAATCATCAATATTGTCAAAGATAGAGTTCATTGACAAGCTCACGTAAAGCATTACGTTTTCGTTTCCAGTAACATAATCATTGTTAAAAACTACGTTTTGTTCTTCACCATTCCCCAGAGTGACTTTACCCTCTAAGGTAGGTGTATCTGTGTCAAGATAAACGACATAGCGCTGTATATTGCCACAGCGGTCGCTTTCTTGAATAAGATAATATCCTTGCAAGTATTGTCCGTAGGCATCTTCAAGTGCATTCTCCAGCTTTACGCCGTATTCAATAGCTTTGATTTCGCCTATTTCAAGCATTAAATCGCTTGCGAGATATTGAATTGATATTTCTCTTGTGTTTCCACTGACACCAGCGATAGGTGTTGTAAACTCAAAGCCGTGCTGTATCAGATAGAATGGCAAGTGTGCGTATGCAGACAGCATCTCTGGCAACTCTTTTGTTTGCATTGTTAGTGCATCGTCACGAGTTACGCCATTTTCATCTGTTGGATTAGGATATAAATTGTTGCCAAGCTGCATGGTCTTGCGTTCGGACACGTAAGTGCTTGCATATTTCAAGACTGCAGCATCGAGGTCAGCCCTATTTGTGTAGCTTTGCACAACACTCTCGTTGGTGATATTTACGTAGCTCCAACCATTGGCAAGTTCCTCAACCCTATATTGCCATTCTTTTGATATGGCAAAGTTCAAAGCAGCATCACGAGAAGCAAAGGTGTAGTTCCCTGCTACGTCATTGAAAATGCGTGCCGGGAGCGAAACCGTAAACCACGTTGACACCTTGTATCCATTCTTAATGTTTTCCAAGTTGCCAAAATCTTCACGATAATAAAGATTGACCGTTTGCGTTGCAGTGCGATTGCCGAGGCCATCAATGGCGTAGAACGTCCACGTTCCAAAGTTTTCAGATCTACTTTCAACGAAAACTTCGCCAGCAGATGTCTCTTTGGCAACACCATTATGTGTGTATTTAATGACAGTGCCGTGCAAATCACTTGCGGTGAACACAAAAGAATAATTCAAATATTCTGATATGGTTGGGGTTGTTGGCGCAGTGGAATCTATGATGCAATATTGTTCAGAATAGTTCCCTGCAGTGTCATATAATCTGATGAGATAATATCCTTCTGCAAACAGTTCTGCGCCACGAGTATAGGCGGTTGTTGCTGTGCCGGGATAATCCGTTGCAGCAAACGAATAAAACGCCGTCAATGTATCGCTGTCGTTTGCACGTTGTTCCTTTGCTCCACCAACATCAATGCTCCACATTACAGACACGCCGTCTTTAGATGCGCTGTAGTCAAGTCCTTCAACAAGCCCTCTCAGTGTGAAGGCAGGTCTTGTCCTGTCTATTGTAAATTTATAATCGGTATAGTTCCCTGCTGCATCGGTGATTCTGACAAGATAATTTCCCTCATCGGTCAATAATCCGTCATTGTTTATAGTTGCTGTTGAGGGTGCATTTGGATAAAAACCAGTGGTTGAGCGTGCAAAAGTCACAGATAAAGTGTCGTTTACATTCATTCGCTGAGTGCCGACACCACCAACAATAGTGGACCAACTCACCTCAACCTCTTGTGAGTTTGAAAAGAATTTGTCATTGAGTCCGTCAATAGTCAAGACAGGTTTTGAATTGTCAAGAGTAACTCTATATGATGTAGAATTTCCTGCCTTGTCTGTTATTGTAAAAAGGTAGTTTCCGTCTTCACTTAGTGCCTTATTGCTAACATAGTCATCCGTAGCATCATCTGGAAATGAGCCAGATGCTGACCGTGCAAATTTAACTGTTATTTCATCAAGCGAATTTAGCTTTAAGTCTGATTCATTCCAGCGTGCCGATATTGTGCCTTGGTAGAAAGCATCATCTACAATGCCAGACAGCGTTGGCGCAGCTGTGTCAAAATACACAGTCATAACGTCACTCTTGTTCCCTGCTTTATCCTCGGCATAGAATTGATACGTTCCGTTGATAGATGATGACAACACAGAAAAAGAAGCACTTGATGACTTTGTATATTCTTTTGCACTGGGGTTTTTATAATAAAGCGCTGTGAAATTTTTATCCGATGCGACTATCGTAAACGGCTCGTATGTAAAACCACTATTTGTTGCTGGTCCTGTCAATGTGGGGATTATATTGTCGTAGTAAACTGCATACTCGTCTGAATTCTGCTCTGCTTTGTCATAAACTTTGAAACGATACCAGCCGTTTTTACTTCCTGCCGTCACTTTATATTCTGCCGATGTTTGACTTTGCCAAGTCGTGTCTCCTGGGCGTTTATATTGCAAATTTTTTACAGCAAGATTGTCCGAAGCTGTTATCGTAAAAGGTTTATTAGTATAACTGCCAGATGCAACTGAGCCAGTTATTGTCGGAGCAACGGTATCCAGTGTTACATAATATTTCGCACTTTGATTTCCTGCCTTATCTGTGGCATAAAATTCATACTTGCCATTGGTGTTAGACCAATATATTGTTTTGCTGGCGCTGGATGCTGTGCTTGCGACATCCTGCCAACCACTATCATTAGACTTTTTGTAGCTCAGCATAGTTAGGTTTGTATCCGTAGCTGTCACATTAAATGAAGCGGTTGTTATTCCATTGTTTGCCACAGCAGAAGAAATCTCTGGTGCAATAGTATCTATTTCAATATCGCATAGTTTTATATCATTCTGCGTGTATTGGTAGGGCGCTGTATTTCCTCGATAATAATGAACATCAGCATAAAGTTGATATTTGCCGTCTGCAAGATTTGCAAAAGAAACTGTAGCACTGTCAACGCCCTCTGCAAGTCCATCTGTCGTGTCGTTGTAATCTTCATCATAATGTTGCTCATACGATTTTTTTTGTATAGTAGTAGTGCCACTCACTAACCTAAACGTTACCGTGCCACTCATATCATAATCATCTTTTCCACCATATTGCGAACCGTGCTTATGGTCTCCTCGCTCAAAGTAGAACGACACTTTATTGCTTGCTATGTAATACACGCCATTGTTCAAATTGCCGTCTTGCGCACAGATATAAACATTTATCTTGTGATAATATGTTGAACCCTTGTCATAGCAAACCATATTATTTTTTATCATCGTCTTACTTATGGCTGCATCGGCTACGCCCATATCTTCCTGCACGACGAAAAATGCCATAGCAAAGCAAGACACAAACAAGACAAATATCAATAGTGATTTAAGGATTTTTCTCATAGCGAATTATCTCCTCGATGCAACATATTTCTCTACACCTTCCCTTTCTTCTGGCAACCAACAGCGGTGCAGAATGTAGTTGCGTATTTGCTCAATGGTTGCTGCTAAAATGACATTATCTGCCTTCATAGCATCATCGGCAAGCCTGTCAAGCATTATGAGCTTATCCTTGTTTCCCAAGGTCAACATCAACCCATAAAGCTCTTTAGGAATTTTGTTTTCAAGCACTTTCAAACGGTTATTGACATCAGAGATAAGCTTTTCAATTTTCTGTTTTCTTATCTCCTTAATCAACTCAGCTTGTTCAACTTGTTGGACTTGTTCGGCTTGTCCGACTTGTCCGACAAGTTCGGCTTGTTCTTCTGCCTGTTCTCCACTTAAGATGCGTTCTTCTGTTTGAACATAAGCAGTGTATTTTGTGATGTCATAGTGCGTGGCTTCTTCATCAAAGTTGATAAATTCACCCTTTCTTTGGTCTGCGGTTTTGTCACCATAAATTGTTTTTGCCTTGAAATACGGCGTAAACTTTGCACGGATAGGATAATTACCAAGACAAGAAACAATGGCATTACCCAAAACACCGTTTGCAGGGTCATTAAGCTTTTCAAGTTCATTTGGATATATGAGCGGCACACTCTGAGCCGACGTTGACACCGACATATCCTTGTTTTCGCTGTAGCTCACTTGCTTGACTTTCTTCTTGCCGCACAGTTCTGAGAATGCTTTTCTTGTGTTTTCATCATTGGTTCCAATGAATATCTGAATATTGCAGTTGGACCTAATAATTGCAGCAACTTCCTTTCCATACCTATCGTCAAGTTGATTGTAGTCTTGTATAACTGGAATCATATAGATGTGGCGAGAACGTCCAACGGCAACAACCTTATCCATATTGTGGAATTTTGGCATATTGCCAAATTCATCCATAACAAAGTAAACGTTGCGCAGAAGCTCCTGCTCGCTTGTTTTGCCTTTTTCTTTGTTGTCCGTTGCCTTTTCTACCAGTGCTTTATACATCTGTGTCATAAACAACGTGACAAGCTTGTATCTGTTTTCTTTTTCATCTGGAATTTTGAGGAATAGTGCATTTGGTGCTTCGTCAAAATCGCCAAACTCAATATCGTTTCCGCTTGTAAGGGCAGCAATGCCTGTATCAGACATCCAGTTGAAATACTGACTAACATCGGTCAAGAAGGATGCCAGAGTCCTATCCTGCGCCACAAGGACCGTGTTAGATAGTCCACGTGTTTTTGAAATGGGTGAGCGTGTGTCAAAATAGGCACGCAGTTCTTCGCATTCGCCCTTTGCATAATCAGATATGGTCCTATATATGTTATAGAGATTAAACTTCTCTCTTGGCATATAGCCGTCATAGACATCTTCCCAGAATGCGACAGCAAGTGCCAAAATGAGGTCACGAGCGCCCTTTTCCCAGCTGCTTTCGTTCTTGTTCTCAATAGGACAAATCGTATATATCAAATCTTGCAAGTCGATATAGATTTCGTCCTTGAGTCTTACTTCAAGCTCTTTTTTTGCGGTCTCGGCTTCAGCAAAAGTCAAGTATTCAGTTCCATTAACATAATACTTGCCTTTGCGCTGATCAACTGAGCCGTTCATGATGAGGTCTGTCTTGCGCCAGACATCATTAAAGGGATTCCAACGTGTGGAATGATACACGTCTGCAAGGTCTATGACGTTCACGGCATAACCTTGTTGTTTGAGTCGCTCTGCGTGTCGTGTATAAAGTTCTCCCTTGGGGTCGGTGATAATCATTGAGGGCTTGGTTTTGGTGCGACACATAATCTCCACGAGTGGCTCAATAAAGCCAGTTGTTTTGCTTGTGCCCGTTGCACCGATAACCGCAGTGTGAATAGGTTTCTTCAAGACAACACGAATATCATCACCTTTGGCTTCTGCATAGACAGGGATTCCGTCTGCAACCTCGTTGAGTTTGCTGAGCTTCGTGACCGTAAATCCTTCGTTCTTTGATATTTCAGATAAGCTCATAAAATGTGAGTCCTCAAGGTCCTTATTTACCTTCAAAACTCTACGGCTCCCACGCACACGCACGTCAAATATAACTACGCCTACAATGACTGCAAGAATTGCAGCCCAGACTGCGTATGTTTGCCATACCTTTAGCGCATCAAGAAAACCAACCTTAAATATGGTTGTGTATATGAAAGCAACAGCTGCAAGCACCACTGCTGCGCCTACGGTCAAGCAAAACGCTGTCAATATGATTTTCTGAAATTTAGTCAGCTCTCTTTTCATCGTTTCCTCTAAACTCTTTCTATTCCACCACCAAAGCTTTGAATTGATACAAAGCCAAACTCGCTACGCCTGTCATCATCTTTATTCCAAACATAAGCGTAGCATCTATGTTTGTCTCCTATCCCTAAGATGAGCTTGTCCCAGTCACTATCCTCATCTGTCACTATCAGAAGCGAATAGCATTCTCCAAAGCCAAAGGTTTCGTGTGTTATCGCATAAACTGTGCAGTTTCTTTCTTGTTCGATTTCCCTCAATTTGTCACGAAGCTCTGCTTCTTCTTTCCCTATCTCAAATCCTATAAATCTTTCAAAAACACAAACTTTGTCGTGCTCAATAAATTCATTGATATATGGTCCATAAATGCCAAGCATCATCATAAATTCAACTGCTTGTGCTTTTCTTTCTTCTCGGTTCGTTTTCATCAGCTCACCTTTTGCATTTTTTCAAATTCTTGCTCTCGTTCAATTTGTTGAACGGTCTTGAGATAATTTGCTCTTTCACCTTGGCTCATTGTGGCAAGCATGCGTTGCACTTTTCCAACAACGTTGGCTCGGTGCATCCTCTTGCGCCTTGCCTCTATCTTCAAACTCTTTTCATTGACTTTCCCTCGGCGCTTAATATCTCTGATGTCACCCTGCTTTATGCCTTTACAAAGCCCCAAGACGACGTTTCCAACACGAGCTTTGTAGTCGTCTTTCAGACGTGCAAAATAGTCAATGTTCTTGAGGTCCACGTATTTGAGGTCTATGCCAGACTTGCCTTGCATAACCTCTGCAATTTGCTCCTTGCTCATACGCTTATCGTTGACATAAGCAAGCTTGTTGTCCTTGACAAGTGCCTCAACACTCTTTTCAACTCTTGCAAGTTGCTTGAGCATTTCTGCGTGAGCTTGGCTTGCTTTTGCATCTGATGCAATAAGCAATTCTGCGACGTGGTCGATTTGAGGTCGCAAAGCTTCCATATTCTTTGCATTGTATTGCAGTCTGCCTTCCTTTGGAAGCTCTGCAATAAGACGATTGATTTCAAGATTGAGTTGCATATCTTGCTTCTTGCCGTCTTTAATCTCTTTGCGTGTTTCTTTCAATCTTGCCATTGCTTCATCACGTGCAGTAAAGTATTCTGCTCCGTGGTCGTCAACGTGCATATTTGCAGACACAAGATAGTTGTCGATTGCTTCTGAATCTACGGTGCCACGCTTTGTATAACCAAGCACACCGTTCTTATCACGGCGTTTTGGTTCTTTTTCAAAGAAAGAAAAGTGAATGTGTCTGTGGTCCGTGTCATCGTGCAATGAAGCATACAGGCAGATGTTGTCTCTCTTGAGATGCGTTCTGTCGATAAACGCATTGAACGTTTGATTGAGGAATTTGACAGCGTTTTCTTGAGTGTCAAACGCTGGTGCAAGTTCTTCTTCAAAACTGATGAAGCCGTGCCAAATAATACTTTCAGTATTTGCAATCTTCTCCTTGATTTCTGCAACTTGCTCTTTGCTCAATGCACCTTTGGTGTCAAACAATCCTTCGTTTGAACCACTGCGAGTAAAATAGTCCTCAGCATCCTTGTTCTTGACAGTCTTCTTGTCATTCAAGGCGTATGTGAAATAGTTGTAGTCAGCTGTCAAGTCATAGAATTTACGGCGTGCGACATAGTCTGCACGTTTTTGACCGTGCAGATTTGAGGGTGGTGTCGGCAGTGTAAATCCTATGTTGAACAGCACTTTTGGCATTATCTCTTTTCCTTCCTTGAAAGTCGTTTTGTTATTGCATCTTTGACTTGTTGTATATTTTCTGGCAGCTGCGCCATAAAGCCACTTTCCATTAGCTCGATGTTGACTTCTTCGCCCTTGAGCTTCATTGCTTCGTTGTTATACAACGTAGTCACCAGCATCTCTATTACGCTCATCATAACGAACACGTCATCCACTGTGTGCTCAGTGCTTTTCTGACGTTTCAACATCTCATCATAACGGTTGAACGGCGCTCCGTTCTCTTGCTCCGCAAACTTCTTTTGCTTGCCAGCTGTGAGATACATCTTTTCAAGTCCTTGCTTTAGTGCTTCATTCATTAGCTCGTTCATTGAGCCGTAAAGATGCAAGTTTGAGAGCTCATAAAGCTGTGTCAGCACCT
>JAFVQA010000075.1 GCA_017505015.1 Clostridia bacterium | reverse complement strand
TTCGCATATTCCAATGGCAAAAAAACGTGATTATACAGAAACCGAACTATTTTGGGCTTTTGTCGAATGTTCAAGCGAACCATCAATCATTGTAAAACCTGAAAACACAAAATAAAAAGAAGCACTCATTTGAGTGCTTCTTTTTTTATTAACATATTGAAATCAATAACACAAAATGATATATTTATATTATAAAAACATACACGTACGATGGAACTCTTGATTGGACAGCACAATATCTGTATGATGATAATGGAATAACTGCATTTAAGGTTAAACCAAGCACGTCAAATACAGCAACTCACACTTCAGAATATCTGCAAGACGGATACTTTATATTTAAAGTAACAACAGATGCAACTGGCAACGTTGTGAGACTGGACGGTTCTAATGGCTCAATGCTCAAAATTGACTATGATGCATTTGGCAAACCATATTATTCAGATGAAGAATCTTTTGGTTATGACACAAACAACCAATATGACCTGAAATTCTTCTTTAAGCTTGGTTTCAAAGGCTATTATTACGATGATGAGTCTGGTCTTTATTACACTGGTTCAAGATATTACAACCCTGTTAGTGGCAGATATATTTCACCAGACAATGTCAACAACATGAGCTTTACTACTCGTGGTGGTTTGTCACTTTATAACTATAGTTATAACAATCCTATAAGGGCTACAACTGGCATAAAGGCTGTAGATGCAAAACACAGCACTCAAATTCCAAGAGTTAAACAAAAATGGTTTTTTAGTGATGATCCTTCTTTGTTAAACCTTTCTTCACGTGGATTTGAAGGTGCGTCTTGGAGTTTTAACGTCTTTAGAGGTTCATTATTCTTGGATGATGAAAGAACAAAATCTTTGTATATAAACATTTTAAACTTTGATGTCTTTTTTGGAAGAACATTTGAAGATGAAAATGGTTTACATCCTAACATAAGCTTAATCGAATATGGTTATGATGGAAAATATATAGATTTTAGTTTTTCATTCTTGAATTTGGATGCATTTCTCGACCTGTTAGACGGAAAACCCGTGAATATTATTAATTTACTTTTTGATATTTATATCGATATTAATTGGGGGAAAATATTTACTTAATCATTGAGGAGGACGCATGAGTATAATTATAGAGAAGGGTTGCTTATTTAAAAGAATGTATTGTCATCACTGTGGAACCAAGTTAAAGCATAAGTCCATTACTTTTGTAGGAGAAGTAGTACCTGAAAAATGGGAAGAATATATTAAAAAAATGAAAAAAGCCACGCGTGCTACATATTCATTACCAATTTTTATCCCATCAATCACAGATACAAGATTTGCATATGAGTGTCCAAAATGTGGTTCTATAACAACTCCTAAAACTCAACTTAAAATACGACATCATCAAAAAGTAATTAAAAGTAAAATTATTCCACAAAAGCAAATTGATGAAAATCCAATGCTCAGAAAAAGAACATATTCAAATGATGAATTGTTTTGGGCATGCTCTGATGAATCTGATTGGCCAAGTTCTCTCTATAAACCAAAAAATATAAAATAACTTTAAGAAGCACTCATTTGAGTGCTTCTTTTTTTGTTAACCCAACCCACCAATTTCAGGTGGGTTGGGTTTTTGTTTTAAATGATATGCTTTGTATAAGGAGGTTTATATATGAATATTTATATTATTTTTATTACTTTGGCAACACTTATTTTTTTGTTGCTTGTGGTTGACTTTTTTTTGTTTTTTAAAATCAAAAAACTAAAGAAAAAACGACAGCATTGCAACAATTTGATCGAACTTGATGAAGCTATCATCCCCTTTATCATCAGGGCAGAAGGCTTTAAAAACTTCAGTAGTGAAGAAAAAAAGAAATACGTTCTCACTCTTGCAAGACAATATGCTCAAAACAGAAACATTAAAGTTGATTACACAACAATTTCTGACAGAATAGACTATTTTGTTGAGTTTTGCAAAAGTGTAAACCTTTTTACAGGCAAAAAATGTGACTGCGATTGTCACAACTAAACAAAAGGAGAATATTATGGCTATAAATTACGAAGCAAGAACACAGGCATATATTGACGTAGAAAGCAGTTTTGGCGTTGCAAGTGTAAACCTTGTTGACGGCAATTTGTCTTTTAACCACACTGATTGGGAATTTGGCGGTGGCCCTACTGCTTTTTCACTTTCACACATTTATGCCGGCGCAAACTATAACAACAATCAATTCTACACTGGTCTTAACACAGGCAATGGTTATGGCTGGAAAACAAACTTTGACCAATATTTGATTGGTGACACAACAGGTGCCATCTATATTGATGCCTCTGGCAGAAAACATACCTTTAAAAACAGCAGCGGCACCATCTATGATGACGGTGGTTTAGGCTTGAAACTCACAAAACTAAATGGCACAGGCCCTTGCAAAATTGTAACAGACCTTGTTGGCAACACAATGCACTTTTCTTCAACAGGATATCTTTGCCGAATTGACACAATCTTTGGCAACTCTATTTTTGTAAGACACAATGCTAACGGCAGCATTAAAGAAATTGAAAATGGTGATAACGTTGCAACCTTTACTTATAATTCAAACAACTTGCTCTCCTCTGTTTCTTATACTGGAACCGACGAAACTTTGAACTTTGAATATGATGATGACAATAGTGGCAATTTGCGTACTATCAAAAAAACCATTGGTTCTTCTGTCAGCATTCAGGCACAGTTTGAATACACAAACAACAGACTGAGCAGAATTTTTGGCAATGACTATACCGACACGAGAGTTACATATAGCAGTGGCAAAGTAAACCAAATTTCTACATGCTCTAAATCACAAGGCACTGCATTGTCTTACACAACGTTTACTTACACAAGTGCAAACGAAGCTTATACAACATTTACTTACGGAACTGCAAATGAAGCTTATCCAACAAATGAACAAGGTGTAAAATTTAAATATACAATCCACAATAACGGTGACGTTGTAAAGATTGAAGAAGTTATCGGTTCTGATCTTTACGAAGTATATCCCGACAAAAATCCTGACAGCAAACAAACAAAAGACTATTATCTCGGCACAAGCAAACTTGATGAAATTGCAAGTCTGAACAGAGTTGGTTCTGCTTACGTAACATTTGACAACACGTCTACAAGCGCAAACCATTTAACTGTTGATGACATCAGAGCAACTTTGCAATCTTTTGCAAAAGGCAACAGCACTTTTGACATTTTTTATAACAACAAAAAAGACAGAATTGCAGGTGCCACTGCAGAAAGTTATTCTTTCAAAGATAGCAGCAATAATTCTGTTTTGTTCAGCTATGACATGTTGTCACAAAAAACAATCATAAAAGACAATAACAACAATGAACAATATGAAATTGTTGTAAAAGAAATGTTTGACACAAATGGCATTACAACAATAACATCACACAAAATAATTGCAAGTGGTGCAAATGGTACAAGTGTAGAAATAAATAGGTCTTATACAAAATATAACGGACTGACAACATACACTATTGAATCAGACCCAGACGATACTTTTAAAATTCAGACTAACTATGAATATGATAATTTTGGAAATTTGAAATCAATCATCAAAAAAGATGCAACAAATAATCTCCCTGGAACATATTCTTCTTTCAGCAATTACTCAAATGGTGAACACGTAACATCTGAAACTAATGAACTAGGAAAAATCACTTCTTTTTCTTATTTAATGCCTCACAACATACTATTAAGTATTACATCACCAAAAAACGTGAAAAAATCATACTCATATGATGCATTCAATGAATATCTCACGGAAGTAACTTGTATAACAAATGGTCAAGTATATGAAAATGAGATATATCACGATCAAAACAGAATTGAATCTATCAGTAATGCTACTGGAACATTCACCTTTAATTATGATGAAACATTTGGTGACCTCATACAAGTAACCACATCTGGTATTGTCTTGTATAACAATAATTACAACTATCAAACACGAAAAAGCACCCGATCTTATCACGGAAATGCAACTGAAACCACAACCTATGATAAATACGGAAATATAGTATCCATTGATTACGACCAAGTAAATGAAACAGTTAACCCATCTGCTATTTTTACTTATCAGGACAAAAACTCGGCATATAATTCAAAAGCAAAACTAAAAATTATCAATGATAACTTTGCTAAACTCATTACTACATTTGACTCAACAGAAGTAGATGAATCAACAAATATCAAAAAAGATGTTTTGATAAACGTTGAAGATAATGGTAATAACAATAAAGGTTCATGGACTAAAAAAAGTTATATTAATGGAGCAAAAGCTATTACTGAATATACTCTAGGTGGTTCTGACTATATTGATGAAGATAATGACAAAATTTTGTATTATACCGAAAACTATGATGGATTTGGAAAACCAATTAACAAAATCAATATTACTCATAATTCGACTTATACAATGCCTGTTACAATCAATTATACAAAAGATGAATTAACACGTATTAAAAAGAAACAAATTGCTTCCCCTGCTGGTTCATCAACAATAGACTATGAATATTATGATGATTCACAAAGACTTGTTGGTCTTATTAAAAAAGAAACAATCAGTTATAACGGCAGCACCGTACCATCCATTACAAATACATACTCATATGATGACCATGGAAATATAACAACTATTGTTACTACCGATAGCAAAGGAACAACAACCAAAAATTATACGTATGACAACCTTAACAGACTGACAAAAGAAACAAGTTATCTACTGAATGCATATGAAGCATGCTCTTACAACAACCAGCTTAACTACTCATATGATAACGGTGGAAACCTTTCATCAGCATACGGAAGTAAAGTTAAAACATGTTCTGAACCTGGAAACAGTCAAACCGAAACAATATCAAACAGTTATACGTATCAAACAACTGGTTGGAAAGACCTATTGACATCATTCAACGGACAAAGTATACTATATGACAACAATGGTTTTCCTTCAACATACCGCAACAAAATATTCCATTGGAAGCGAGGCATGCTCTCTTCTTACGAATACAGCGTTGGAACATCATATAATTATACATATGACGTTAACGGAAGAAGAACAAAAATTGAACTTGGATCATCTGAAACACGATATCTGTTCTATGATGGTGACAGATTAACAGGCGAACATATCTATACTTATGGTTCAACAACTCCTTCTTTCAAGGTTCATTATCTTTATGACAACGAAGGTATTGTTGCATGTAAAATATATGACAAAGACCGAAGCAGTTCTAACAGATACTCTTATTACACGGTAACAAAAGATATCCTTGGAAACGTAATTAGACTTGACGGAACAGAAGGTTGTGTGCTTGAAATAGAATATGATGCATTTGGCAAACCATACTACAAACATGGTAATACCATGAACGTTGGCAACCCAGATTGGCATACCGCAGAATACTTCTTTAAACTTGCTTATAAGGGCTATTATTATGACAATGACCTCGAGCTTTATTACTTGATGTCACGTTATTATGACCCTGAAACCGGCAGATTCATTAGCCCTGACAGTATTGACTATTTGGAACCTGATAAACTCACTGGTGTTAACTTGTATAGCTATTGTGCGAACAATCCTGTAATGTATGCTGACCCGAGTGGACACGCCTTTGCAACTATTGCCTTCATAACTATTTTAGGTGCTATATCGGGTGCTTTTTGGGGAGGCGTTTCTGCATATAGAGAAGGACAAAATGTAATTACAGGAGCTCTAATCGGTGGTGTTGTGGGAGGTGTCTCTTCGTTAATTGGTGGCATCGCATTCAGTGGAATAACAAGTCTTACAACTAATATTGTAAAAACATTAAAAGCATTAAGTATAACTGCTATTAGTTCGTTTGAAATTGCGGCACTTGGCAATGTTGTTTCCCAAAAATTGCAAGGAAAAGATCCAAATGAATACAATGAACAAGAAGCTGTTAGTGCTGGCATAAGTAACGCCATATCAACTACTATCGGGGCTTATACACCAAAAAATATCCCTAGCAATTATTTCAATCAAGACTTTGCTCTTTGGACTTCAGCATCCAATATTCTTACATCACTCTTATCTAGTTTGCTTAGCTATATTTTTTAAATTAAAGGAACGAAGTATAATATGAAAAAAATTAAAGAACGAGGAGAGAAATCTACATTAATCTGCTTAATAGTTATGCTCATTGCTGCTATTGTTGGAACTGTCATTCTTTTTTTGACAAATAACTCTATTCTTGGTTTTCTTTTGCTCTTTGTGTTATTAATTATATTAGCTTTTATTATCGTGGTGCTTTACACTTTTAATTGGTTTGAAATTGATGATCAAAAAATTATAGTTAGAAATCCTTTTGGGATTATTCATACTGTTTTTTGGAACAAAATTCTTGAAATACATCTGACTGATTTAGATTTGGGCGGTGGAATGCCCGAGTCAGATCCGGCCAGATACATCGACGGTTATATTTTTGTAACAAAAGCACGAAAAAGAAAAGATCAATCACTCTACAACAACTCGCAGGCTTTTTTGCGAATACGAAAATGTGAAGTAATTGACCAGGCAAT
Source organism: Clostridia bacterium (assembly GCA_017505015.1). Lineage (GTDB taxonomy): Bacteria > Bacillota > Clostridia > Christensenellales > CAG-314 > Heteroclostridium. Next base: position 20,115 of record JAFVQA010000075.1, on the reverse strand, counting down.
AAAAGATTATTACCACGGGGAAATTATAGACAAGCGCAGACCGGCAATAACAATTGTTGGAAAGCCTAATGATTTTAACAATTTTTATATTTCCAGTGAAAAAATAAGTTGGCAAAGGCATATGGGTGTTCTTCCCGTAAGTGAAACAAAGTGGAATGAGATCTCTCATATTGAAAAAAGAGTTCTTTATAATCACATATACAAAAACACGCCAACTGTAGGGTTTGTTCTCTTTAAAAAAGATAAAAATCAAAAAGATAACGACCACTTGTTTAATAAAATTGGATACGCCCTGCGCATTCACGATTGTCCAGAGATAAGAGAAGCCATTAAAAAATATTATCATGGAGAAATTATAGATAAAACTATATAAGCGGATAATGGTTCTTTAATTAATAAAAATTAAACTAAATTATTCAAAGAAGCACTCAAACGAGTGCTTCTTTTCTTTTTAATCAATTCAAACAAGTCTTTGTTTCTCAACAACTTTTCTGCAAGTTCGTCATATTTTTTAACGTATCTTTTGACTGTGTTGATGAAAAGATGACATTCCAGTGCAACTTGTTCATACGTCTTGCCATCTTGCAAATATAACGCACTAAAAACTTGTTCATGATTAGTGCCGGTATCCATATCTAAAATCTTTAGATACCTCAACATAACCCTGAACAATGCATCTACGTGTTTGTCACCTCTTTTTGCTGCAAGTTCTTCCATTTTGCTTTTTCTTTTGTTCATAATATACCTCCTCTATCGTGAAGGAAAAAATATCCCTCTACTATAAGGACAATTGAGAAGGCCAAAACCCGTAATTATTCAACATACAAAAATCTGGTCTGTTGAACAATTTCTTTTTTTGATATAATTAATAATTCTTGTTATACATAAAATCCCTTTTTGCATATCCATAAAGTAGTATAAAAACATATATCCATACCCATTATTTCTACCCTGTGTCAACATGGCGTGTGCTTGTCTTGAACAAGTGGCGTCGCTGTCGCTCCGCCAGCCAAGCACACGCCTGGACTAAATGAAACCAGACTAAACAAGGAAAACGAAAGCACCTGATGGACGCGTGTTTCGCACTAAACCGTTTGCGAAACCCCGCTTAAACCATCAGGTGACATTTTTTCGTTTTTTATACCTTGTTATTTACGTCATGGATAAAACATTTTAGTTAGCAGTGCGTAGTTGCTTGATCACGTCGTCGCTCACGACACCAACGTACGTACCCTCATCCCAACAAGTGAAGTCGTCAAAGAGCAAAAGCTTTCTATCTTCTAACCCTATCTTACAAACCACGTCTTCACCCATGATGTCAGAGATAAAATACTGTGGCAAGTTTTTGGAATAAACGATACGCTCCCCACTCTTTTCTATGTATTTCATCATATAACTCAACGACTGACCAATGCTTGCGACACTTCTTATTTCCTTTAAATCACTTCTGCCAAACTGCTCATTAAAATACAAACTCTGGAAACTATCTCGCATACGTTTTTCTTTTGTGTTATAATCACGGTAACCTAACAATACCCCAGGTAAAGTTCCTTTTGGTATGTTAAACAGCCCATGGAAATGTAACCTGTTTGTAGCAGGTGCTCTTTCCCATACTCCTATGTATTTCCAACCTTTACGCTTTGCAAATGATGCAAGTCTTTGTGTGAGTTTTCTTTTAAAGGTCTGTTCTGTATGCAACCTGTCATCATAAGTAAACGTGCAAAAATAGTTCATCTTCGCAAGGTATGCCTTCCTGGCCATGCGTGTGCGCCTTACAACTCTGTTTCTTAACTTTCTCTCAAGCTTAACATCAACATACTTCTCAGCCAATTCTACGCCATCAAAACAATCTTTCATTTTGTTTAACAAGAACGCTCGTCTTGCACCACCTTTCATGCCAATGCTTTGTTTATATAATTCTTCAAATAATGCTTCTTTATCTTTCCCGCTGACAGAAAAAACGGGTGCGTCATCTGACACACCCGTTACATCATTTACCATACTCATTTGCTCTTGTTCTGCAAATATGTTACATTCAAAACTTTCTGTTTCTTCTGTCATAAATTCAAAACTACTTTTTACTTTACCTTCTTTTTCTGCTACCTCTTTCCACTTTTCTATACGTTCATTTGTATAATCTTTCTTCTTTTTTTCTGTATGTGGTATCGCTATGTAATGACTGCCATCAAAATAAACTTTTGCTTCTGCATAATCCATATACCCCTCCTTTTACACAGGCTTTTGGATTTGACATCAGTCAGAGCCTGTGTCATACAAGTCTCTTATGAAATAACTGTTCTGTTCTTTAAGTTCGTCAATGGTTGCCTTCTCACAACCATATTCCATGTAATCCATCAAGCCAATATTTGTCTTTCTTGCCATATCGTTAAAATAGTCACTGAAACAGTCTGTGCTGAACCTCATGCTGTAAATTTTGCTGTTTATCAGGTAATATTTCTTTTTGACAACAGCACCATCAAGTGTGCCTCTTTCTTTTTCTACGTGACTGACACTATACCCATATTTGTTATATGTAACAACGTTATGCCTATACAGCAAATTAACAATGCTTTTTAACACAAACATAAACAGAGTGTTATCTCCACGTCTGTACCTGAAGTCATAATACAACCTCAAAAACCTTGTATACGCCCACTCATACACCATTTCTTCTATGGTATAAAAAGGCAATGCAAGTTTGGCTTGTCCAGAAGATATAATATGAACTATGTCACACAAATCCCTGGCATCGGCACCCCAGCTTTCTGGTCTTTGCTCATCAGTAAACACCTTAATAAACGGATAGTTATCTACCGTTGCACTATGTCTGCACATCTTGAGCCATGAGTTGAACAAGTCATTATTTTGGTTTGCGTCATTAGTCTTTTTCTTGACGTCTTTAAGTTCAAGGTTATTACCTCTCTCTTTGCCAACTTCAGAAATAACCACTACACCAAACTCAAAACTGCCATTCCTTGGATTGTTATCTATCACTTTTTTGCCAAGTCTCAGCACGTCAAAGTCAAGAATGTGGGCATACCTGCTGCTATTCTGCCTCTTTTCTGGGAAGAAATCAAAAAACCATTTAGGGAAATTGCCGTTATCCAGCAACACGTTATCTGTTCTAATAGCATAGTTAGATACTATCAACGAGCTTTCTATCACATAGATAAAATACAGTTTTGCATACGTTTCCAGCACATCAAACAAGTCTTGTGTTTTAAGGGTATCATCGTAGAAATATCCATACCTTCTGTAATCATCCATACAGTTGCAGATATTCATTACCATGTTTTTCAAATCTCTTGGGAGCATTTGGCGAATATGATACCTATGACTCTTTTCGTCAATTTAATTACCAAGCAAACCACGTTGTTGTAGGTTGTGGCTACAGAGTAATCACATATTATGACTCAAACAACAACCAGATTGCACAGAGAAAGTTTTTGAGAATATCATCAGGTTTGAACGCTTTTAGACTTTGTTATTTAAACATTTCAAGCTATACTAACATAAGCAATGCAATAAGTTACAACATAAGTTAACAAGGAGAATAATGAACGATATTGAAAAGAATTTGAAAGAACTGGCAGAAACGCCACGAAATGACTTTGACGCAAGATATGAGCAAATATGCGACAGACTTGCGACAAGAGAGCCAAAACAACAGAAAAAAGTTTTTGGCTGGAAAAGATATCTTGCTGTTGCTGCAACTTTTGTTGTTATTATTTCTGCAGTTATTGCATCTGTCTTTTTGTTTCAATCAGAAGAACCACGTTATTTAATGACAGATGTTATTCATACGCAAACATCAGCAGATGTTTGTTCTCAAAAACTAAATAATATAAATCTCAATATTATTGATTTTTCAGAACAAACAATAACAGCAACTCTTCTATATGAATCAAAAAATGATAAAAATATAGTTGGTGGACAAACAGATTTTAATGGCACAAGCAATAATGATTTTTATCAAGTAAAAATTAAAATTTATTCTGCTAAAGTTGATTTTGCAACAAATGATTATGTTGGATACACATCAACACACGACCTTAATGGCAGAACGTTTTTTTATAAAGAAAACGGAATGGAAGGCCCTTTCAACAAGATAAGTTGCTATTATACCGGTGAAGATTTTTCGCTTGTTGTTGACTATAAAGGCATAACAGGTGACGTTTGGGGTTTGCTTGACCTGCTTATAAAAACAAACTGAATCAATATCGTTACACACAAAAATAAAAGGAGTGACAAAGGTCACTCCTTTTTTAATAAGGTATATTGAAATAATCTAACCAAGCCTTAAATTTGTCTTGAGCAAGCAAACAAGTATCTCGCAAAAAACCCCTTTCATTTTTCCATTCTGCAAGACCCCTGTAATAAAAAATTTTTAGTTTTTCATCAATAATGAATGGCACGATATTGTTTTTTAGACATTCTTTAAACAAAATCAGTCTGCCAACACGACCATTGCCATCTTGAAACGGGTGAATATTTTCAAACTTGTGATGAAAATCAAGCAGGTCGTCAAAGGTTTTTTCTTTTTTATCATTGTAATCGACAATAATTTTTTTCATTTCTTTTGCTACGTTTTGCGGTAATGTTGTTGCATTGCCACCAACTTGATTTGGTTTTCTTTTATAATCGCCAACGGCAAACCACTCTTTTCGTGAATCTGTTGTGCCACTTTTTAAAACGTAATGCAACTCTTTAATGAATGACTCTGTCAACGCTTTTTTTGCATTGACTATAACCATATCAATACACCTGAAGTGGTTTGCAGTTTCTACAACGTCGTCAACAAATATGGCATCATTTTCGACACCTATTGTGTTGGTTTCGAAAATATATCTTGTTTGATCGTGCGACAGGCGACTGCCCTCGATATGATTTGAGTTATAAGTCAAATCGACCTGTACTTTGTGATAAATTCCGCCAGAAATTTTAGAAGACTTTTCTTCTTTCAAAATATCAAGCAGGTTTGTTAGTGTATTGGTTTTTTTGTTTATTCTTTCGGGTCTTGTTGCATCTGCAGGAATATTCCACGTTTTGCCCGTTAAAAATGCCCCTTCTATTTTCCCCTGTGCACAATAATTGCGAACACTTCTTTCAGACACATTCCATTTTTTTGCACATTCTGCAACAGATATATATTTCATAATAACTACTCCTTGCAAATATTATATGCCGTTATCGGCAAAAAAGCAATATTTTTTAAATTAAAATTTTTTGATTTTTGCCGATAGAATTGTTTTTGGGGAACATTTTGCAGTAAAAAACACAAATTTGTCCCCCAAAAAAATTCATCAAGCCTTTTTAGCAAAAATAAAACAGCCATAATCAGTGTATTTTGGCTGTTTGTTTTCATTTGTTAACCACCAAGGTTTTTTATAAACAAGCTGATAAGCGCAGTTATCACTGCACAGATGACTGTGATAACGATTTTTTGACCCAGTTTTCGTTTTTGTTGCACAAGTGAGCGTTCAAACGCAATACCCTTTTTCTTTAAAGTAATAACCATGACCGGGTTTCCTTTTTTTTCGGTATGGATAAGTTCAAAATATTCGTCTATAGCAAGTTGTTGCAAAATCTCTCGCAAATCGTCAAGGTCAATTTTTGCCATTTTTGGCAATTTTGACCATATTTCGTCTTCTGTAATGATAACGGCTTTTTGCGAATCTGACATTTTGTCATATATGATTTGCATAACGATTTTTTCGTTTTTGTTGAGCATATATCAAAATCCTAAAAATTTTGCCGCCACAACACCCAAAAATGCAGATACAAAGGCAACTATGCCTACAATCCAATATATCTTTTTGTCAAACTTTGGTTTTTCGGTATGTGACGAATCTTTGAGCAACACGCTGTATGCCCTTGGTGTGAGGGCAATGCATATTTGCTCGTCATCCTGGTATTTTAACACAACGTAGTCGTTACGTTGCAAAAAACTCAAAACGTCGCACACGTCTTGCATTGTCATGCCATATCTTTTTGGCATTGCATCTATAATATCCTGCTTGTCAAGCACCTTATACAAGCCACCCTGGCATTGTGTTTGAAGATAAACAAGCACGTGATTTGTTTTTTTGTCAAACATGTTATTCGCTGAACAATTCGAAAGACACGTATTGTGGGTCGCAAGTAAGGTTTATGCCAAGTTTGCGGAAAATTTGTGCCTCGCCATTTGTAATGATGTGCGTTGAGTGAGCCTCGCAACCACGAAGTTGTTTTAGGCATTCCATTGCCTGTGCAGCCCTTTCGTCCAAAGATGCAGAAACAGACAATGCAAGCAAAGTTTCTTCTGCATTGAGGTTTGACTTTTTGCTTTTGAGAATGTTTGTTTTAAGGTCGATAACAGGGTCTATTGCAGATTGTGCAATAAGTTTGAGGTCATCTGGCATGCCTGCAATGCATTTGACCGCATTGAGAAGCGAACTTGCAGATGCACTCAAAAGTTCTGACTGACGACCTGTAACAATTTTGCCACTTGGCGTTTGAATTGCCACCACAGGAAAGCCCGTATTTTCACTTCTTTGACGTGAAGGGACAACCACGCTTCTGTCTGCAGGCTTAAGGTTAAGCTCGCTCATAAGCATTTCTATACGGTCTACCGTTGCTTGTTTTTCTTTTCCATCACGAACATCGCAAAGTGCTTTGAAATAACGGCGCAAAACCTCTTGTTCTGCACTTTCGCAAATAGCCTGGTCGTCAATAATGGCATGACCAACCATGTTAACGCCCATGTCTGTAGGTGATTTGTAAAGCTCTTGCCCTGTGATTTTGTTGATGATTGTGCGAACAACCGGAAACACTGCAAGATCTCTGTTGTAGTTTACTGTTTTTTCGCCATATGCTTCCAGATGGAAGTAGTCGATCATATTAACGTCTTGAATATCTGCAGTTGCAGCTTCATAGGCAACGTTTACAGGGTGCTTGAGTGGCAAATTCCACACAGGGAAAGTTTCGAACTTGGCATAGCCTGCTTTTACACCACGTTTATATTCGTGATAGATCTGACTCAAGCAAGTTGCAAGTTTGCCACTGCTTGGGCCCGGTGCAGTAACCACAACCAATGGTCGTGTTGTTTCGATATATGGGTTTTGACCATAGCCTTCGTCAGAAACAATTGTGTCTACGTCGTTTGGATAGCCTTTTGTAAGACGGTGAATATATACCTTTTCACCCCTGTTTTCTAACTTTTGTTTGAAAGCAAGTGCCTGTGACTGATCAACGAATTGTGTGATTACAATGCTTGAAACGTAAATGCCATATTCACGCAAATTGTCAATAACGCGCAAAACTTCGTCGCCATAGGTAATGCCAAAGTCTGCACGCATTTTGTTGCGCTGAATGTCGTTTGCATTTATGCAAAAAATGATTTCGGCATTGTCTTTGAGTGTTGACAACAATTTGATTTTTGCGTTTGGGTCAAAGCCACACAACACACGTGATGCATGAAGGTCGTCAAACAATTTGCCACCAAACTCAAGATAAAGTTTGTTGTCAAACTGTTTGATTCTTTCCAAAATATATTGGCTTTGTTTTTGCACGTACAGTTCATTGTTAAAACCAGTTTTCATAACTATCCTCTGTATTCCATTTATACTTTGTCATATCCACTTTGTTGTCGATTCCTACAACAACGCCTTCGCTTTCTAACAGTTGTTTTTGAATGTCTATGCCACCAAAAGCAAAACTTTTGGTAAGACTGCCGTCTTTCATCACCACACGGTGGCAGGGTATAACCCCAGGCTCTGGGTTGACGTGCAAAGCCCAGCCGACCTGCCTTGCCATTTTGCCGTTGCCGGCAAGTCTTGCAATCTGGCCATAATTTGCCACTTTGCCACGTGGTATCATTTTGACAATTTTATAAACTTCATCAAAAAATCCCATAATAACCTACTATAAAATAATAGAATAATTTCAACTATTTTTCAAGGTTAAAAATAAAAATTTTGGCAACATTTTTTGCCTGTTTTTTGTTGACTTTTTGCACGCAAATTTTTATACTAAAACAGTATCACCGTTGGGGTGTCGCCAAACGGCAAGGCAGCGGACTCTGACTCCGTTATTTGCAGGTTCGAATCCTGTCACCCCTGCCAGAAAAAACCGACTTGTTTCGACAAGTCGGTTTTTTAATTAAATCCACCCTTACGGGTGGGTAAAATATTGCTTCGCAATGTGAAATACGCCTGCGTCGTGTAAAATTCGCCTCAACGGCGAGTGGGTAGATTTAATTTCACTTGATACGTTAACATCAAATTTCACAATTTACGAAGTAAATTATTTCACCGTGAGCGCAAGCGAACGATTTCACTGAAAACTGTGTAAAAGTTCTAATTTATACGCAAAAACAACAAAAAAGACGGTCAGCTGACCGTCTTTTAATTTTGCTTTTTTAATTATTTTGTTCCGAAAAGGCGTTCGCTAACGTCGCCAAAACCATCGGCAATAAAGTCTTTTTCGTTAAGGCCGTCTACCATGCTTGCACAATAAACTGTTACGTCTGGGTGAGATTGATATACTCTTTCCAAACCGGCTTTATTTGCAAGCAAAGTAAGGAACTTGATGTTTGTGCAACCTGTCTTTTTGATTTCGTCAATAGTGGCAACCGCAAGTGAGCCTGTTGCAAGCATTGGGTCACACAAGATGACTTCTCTGTCTTCGATATCTTCTGGCAATTTGCAGTAATAAACCACAGATTGTTTAGTTTGTGGGTCACGGAAAGCGCCAATGTGACCAACCTTTGCATTTGGCATAAGTTCGAGCAAGCCGTCGAGCATGCCAAGACCACCACGCAAAACAGGCACGAAAGCCATTGTTCTGCCTGCAACGATTGGTGTTTTGATGAGACCTATTGGTGACTCGATTGTTGCCTGACGAAGTGGAAGGTCACGAGTAAGTTCGTAGCACATAAGCAACGAAATTTCTTTAACCAATGATTTGAAATCATTTGAGTTTGTATGTTTGTCTTTAAGCAAAGACACTTTGTGAGTGATGAGCGGATGATCCATTACGAAACAGTTCATATTTCACCTCTGTTATTCTTTTTCGATTGCCATAACTTTGTCTACGCGGCGTTGATGGCGGCCACCCTCGAAAGGTGTATCTAAAAACATGTCTACAATTTTGAGAGCAAGTTGATTTGAAATAACCCTTGCACCCATTGAAAGCATGTTTGAATCGTTGTGTCTGCGAGTCATTTCAGCAGAGAACAAGTTGTCGCAAAGTGCGCAACGAATTCCATTTACTTTGTTTGCAGCGATAGACATGCCAATGCCTGTGCCACAAATAAGAATGCCTTTTGCAACTTCGCCATCGGCAACTTTTTTTGCCGCAGCATAAGCATAATCTGGATAGTCGCAAGACTCTTCGCTATAAGTACCTACGTCAATAACGTCATAACCTTTTGATTTAAGATGGTTGATAACGTTGTTTTTCATTTGAACAGCTGCATGGTCGCAACCGATAACAATTTTTTCCATAATACCTCTCAAGTATAAATAGTAACACTTATAGCAATTATATTGTATTTAAAACGAAAAATCAATAGCAATTTTATCTTTGGCAAAAAATTATTGATTATCTTTATTAAAAATATACAACTCTGCAAATTTTTCTATTGCAGAACGCAATTGCTTGTAACATAAATCATAAATAGAAAGGTCATAACCAAACGGGTCCGCAACGTCGTTTGCACCAACAACCTCACCCAAAGTAACGACTTTTGACATTGCGGGCAAAAAGCGTTTGTGGTTTTGAGTCATGCACAGCACAACGTCGCTGTTGTCTATCATTCCTTCGGTAACTTGTCTTGAAACAAACCCCTCTGCATTTATGCCATGGTTTTTAAGTGTTTGCAAGGCATTTTTATTTATTGTGTCGTCACCTCTTACTGCAAGACCTGCAGAAGAAACTGAAACACCCGTTATATTATTTTTTTTGAGCACGTCTTTAAGGATAAACTCTGCCATTGGCGAACGGCAAGTGTTGCCAGTGCATATAAACAAAACGTTTTTCATAACCAACACCTAAATAATTTTGCCACCACAGCTTTTTATAACACGGTTGAAAACACCATCTGCATCTTCGCCCGTTAAATCCCACACGATAAGCAATTTGTCGCAAACCTTTTCGGCATCACGCAAGGCAGAAAAAATGTTGTGCGCACCACTTTGTGCATCATTGCCCAAAGAGAAAAACTTTTGTGCAAGATTTTTATATTTTTCCAACGCAACCAGACCTGCATTTTTGTTTTCGTTTAAAAACTCTGTTATCTTTTGCAAATTGCCGTCTGTATTCAAAAAAGTTTCGCACGCAGGAGCATAGTGCTTATACCTTATGCCTGGCGAATTCATGCTTTTGTCGATAGCATCAGGAAAGAAAACTTCTTTGCCCAAAACAGCCTCTATTTCGCTTTTTGTAACCATGCCTGGTCGTAAAATCAATGGTACGTCACGAGTAAGGTCAAGCACCGTTGACTCTATGCCAACCTGACAATCGTCACCCTTTAAAATGAGTGGCACTTTGCCATCCATATCTTCAGCAACGTGTTGCCAGCTTGTTGGGCTTGGTCGTGACGACGTGTTTGCACTTGGCGCACAAATTGGATATTTTACCGCACTCAAAAACTGTTGTGCCTGTTTGCTGGACGGCATGCGAATTGCAACCGTGTCAAGACCACCCGTTACACAATGCGGAATTGTGCTTTGTTTTTTGAGCACCATTGTTATTGGACCTGGCATTAAACAATCCATAACCTTTAACGCATCGGCCGTGACCTCGCTGGCAATAGAATATACCTGTTGCTTGTCCGCCACGTGCACGATAAGCGGGTTGTCACTTGGTCTGCCTTTTGCCACAAAAATTTTTTTAACGGCAGTTTCATCAAAGGCATTTGCACCAAGACCATATACCGTTTCGGTAGGAAAAGCCACCACTTCGCCATCTGCTATATATTTTTTTGCAATCTCCAGACTTTGCTGGTCGATAGATAACACCTGTGTTTTAAACATGAAAAAAATAAGGTTGCTCTCCTTCTTATTTTGTCAAGCACTATTAAGAAATTGCCACGTACCACAAAAATAAAAAGAGCACAAATCTGACTTGAGATTTGCGCTCTTAATGGTACCCCCAAGGGGGAGCTTATCGTATCTGTGTCGAACTCCTAATGTTCCATAGATAGAATTCACTAGTCTAGGAAAACAATTGAAAAAGGATAAGCCTTGAATACTTGACTATGAGGGCAAATTTATTGTCAGTTAAGTTTAGCAAACCAGCTCGAAAAAGTCAAGCCAACAACTACAATGCTATTTGCAGAAATAGAATTGAATATATTTTCAGGTGATTGCCCCTATCCCCAAAATTGTGGGGATTTCGGGGAGCCTGGGGATAGTTTCAACAACAGAATGTGATTAAGGAGATCAGATATGAAAATACAAGCAGGTACACGAATAAAAATTCTCTATATGCATGGAGAACCTCAATACACCAACAAAGAAGGAGTTGTCACTCACGTAGATGATGCCAAACAGATACATGGTACATGGGGTGGCTGTGCCCTTACACCAGGAATAGATACGTTTGAGAAAATAGCAGAAATCCCCGATTTCCCCGAATTCCCCAAGTCAAACGGTATAGAGAGATAATCTGCAAAAATCCCCGAAAGGGGTTATTTTTATTTCTGGGCTATTTTTTACAAAAATCTATCGGGGGTGGGTGGGAGATGCTCATCCCTCTTTTTTATCAAAAAGGAGATAACTATGCAAAAAACAATCAACGTCTACTTGCTCGTAGACACTTCTATATATGCAAAACAAGGCTTGCCTAAACTGCAAAAAATGCTTATGGGCATACACAGAGCAAAGCCTTTTATGCCGACAAATACAAAACTACACGTAATAGGCTACAACGATAATGCTAGGTTACTTGACTTATCAAAACGTATTACCCCAACAGGTAACCCTATGCTGTCTGTAGGCTTAGATACGTTAGATACAGTGATACGTTATCAAAGGAAATACGAACCACACCAGACCAAGAGTGTATTTATCCTCTATACCTCAGGCAATGTAGCAGAAGGTTGGAAAAAGCCACTTAACCACCTATTCAAGCACAGAGAGTTTGCATTTGGTCTTCGCTATGTTGTAATCTATGGCAAGGCGAATAAGTATGCTCGACAAGCCTTTATGAAGTTTACAGATTCGCAAGACAAAATACTGCATTATTTTTCTGAAAGCAGACTATATTCTTTGCTGAAAGTGCTTATGACTTCAAAAAGAAAAACTGAACCTTATTCGCAAAAATACCAGAAAAGGAGACGGATATGATTTTTGATGAACTATTGAACAGGTGGATGAACGAAAAGCAGGTATATGAGCTTAAACACAGGACGTTGTTGAGATACAACGAGATGATACGTACACAGATATCTCCGTGTTTGGGTCATTATCCAGTAGAACAGATAACGGCAACTGTCCTCAATGACTTTCAGCAAAGCAAACTTGAAAAAGGCAACTGTGTCACAGGAAAAGCTCTAGCAACAAGCACTGTCAAAAACATTATGTGTATTGTCAAAAGTGCAATGGACTATGGAAAAAACGAGTATGGTGTGCAAGTAACAAATACAGAAAGGGTGTCTTCAATACACTTTGCAGAAAGACCAATAGTGGTATTCAGACGAGATGAACAAAAAAAGATAGAAGAAGTGATAAAAAACAGCACAAAGGCCAACCATTTTGGGATACTATTGTGTTTGTATACAGGGCTACGTCTTGGCGAATTGCTAGCTCTAACTTGGGAAGATATAGACTTTGTAGATGCAACTATATCCATAGACAAAACACGTTATTACCTCAAAGACGAAACTGGGTGCTACAAAAAGCAAGTCAGCAGACCAAAAACGGATAGTTCCATACGCATTATACCCGTGCCAAAAGCCATATTATCACAGCTTAAAAAGATAAAAAAGAAAAGCAGATCCCCCTTTGTTATATCAACAAAAGATGGCACTGCCGTTACGAACAGGTCATATCAGACCACGTATAAACGTTTGTTAAAAAAAGCTGGTGTAGAATACAGAAATTTTCACGTATTGAGACATACATTCGCTACACGTGCACTTGAAAGTGGCATGGATATAAAATCACTGTCAGAGATAATGGGACATAAAAGTCCAGTGATAACCATGAACAGATATGCACATTCCCTCATGTCTACAAAACAAAAGATGATAAACAACCTTGCAAAAGACCTTGTTTTTGGGCAGGAAAAAAGGTGCGCCGTTTAGTATGATTGACGCACCTTTTACGAGGTAATTATAACATAATTAACTAAAAAAACAATAAGTACAATATAAAAACAGCAAATAAATCGTATCCATTTCAATCAAATCAAAAATCAAGGTGCTCTTTCTGTCGCTAGAAGGAGCACCTTTCATACTAATTGGCGTATCAAATACAAAAAGAACAAAACACTTGTATTTTAATAAGTACAAGCAAACAACTAATCAATTTTTTGAGGTGAAAGATGAACAAATTTGTAAAGTATCTCAGAGTATCATTGATAGCAGTGCTCTGCCTTGCTTTGTCACTTTTGTTTGTAGCCTGTGGCGAACCAGGCGAAAAGGGTGACAAAGGCGACAAAGGTGACACAGGTGCAACAGGCACTGGCATTGTGTCAATAGTTAAAGACGGCACAGAAGGCAACGTAGATACCTATAAAATCACTATGTCAGATGGCACCGTGAGCATTTTTACCGTAACAAATGGTAAAGACGGTGCAGACGGCAAAGACGGTGTTGACGGCGCAGACGGTAAAGATGGCGTCGATGGTAAAGACGGTGTCAGCATTTCTGGTGCAACAATAAACACAAATGGCGAACTCGTTTTGAACTTTACCGATGGTAAAAAAATAAATCTCGGCAAAGCAACAAACCTTCAAGCCAAAAACGGCAAAGACGGTAAGGATGGTAAAAACGGTAAAGATGGCGTTGGCATAAAAGACATAGAGTTGTCAAACAAAGGCGAACTTGTCATTACCCTTACAAACAGCACGTCAATAAACCTCGGCAAAATAACAGCAGATGGTGCAGGCTCTGGCACGGCTGGTGCAGATGGCATCAGCGTAACAGGTGCGCAAATCAATGATGATGGCGAACTTGTTTTGTCATTCAGCAAAGGTGACCCAATCAACCTTGGCAAAGTAGTTGGAAAAGATGGCAAAGACGGAACAAGTATAGAAAACGTAACTTTGTCAGACAATGGTGACTTGTCAGTTAAATATGGTGACACAACTATTAACCTTGGCAATATTAAAGGTCAAAAAGGCGAAGACGGTGTTAGTGTTACAGGTGCGCAAATCAACGACGATGGCGAACTTGTTTTGTCATTCAGCAAAGGTGACCCTATCAACCTTGGTGTAGTAGTTGGTGCAAAAGGTGACGACGGTGACAGCCTTGAAGAAGTAACGCTTGATGACGAAGGTAACTTGTCTGTTACTTATGGCGGAACAACAGTAAACCTTGGCAATATTAAAGGACAAAAAGGCGAGGACGGTGTTAGCGTAACAGGTGCACAAATCAATGATGATGGCGAACTTGTTTTGTCATTCAACAAAGGTGACCCTATCAACCTTGGCAAAGTCGTTGGCAAAGACGGAACAAATGGTCAAAATGGTACAAGTTTGGAAGACGTAACACTTGATGACAACGGCAATTTGTCTGTTACTTATGGTGGCACAACAGTAGACCTTGGCAACATAAAAGGTCAAAAAGGTGAAGACGGTGTTAGCGTAACAGGTGCGCAAATCAACGATGATGGTGAACTTGTTTTGTCATTCAGCAAAGGTGACCCAATAAACCTTGGCAAAGTCGTTGGCAAAGACGGAACAAATGGTCAAAACGGCACAAGCCTTGAAGACGTAACACTTGATGACAATGGCAACTTGTCTGTTACTTATGGTGGCACAACTGTAGACCTTGGCAATATTAAAGGTCAAAAAGGTGACAAGGGCGATACTGGCCTTGGCATTGCCAAAACAGAAATTGACGCAAACGGAAAACTCATCATCACTTATGATGACGAAACAACCGTAGACCTTGGCGTGGTTGTTGGTGCAAAAGGCGAAACAGGTGTTGGTGTTCAATCAGTTTCACTTGTTGACAACAACCTTACAATAACACTCACAGACGGCACTGTATACGAGCTTGGCAACGTTAAAGGTGACAAGGGCGACACAGGTGCTGCAGGTAAATCTGCATACGAAATTTATAAAGAACAAAATCCATCTTACACAGGTGACGAGACTCAATGGATGAGTGACCTTGTAAACGGCAAACTTGCCACAGTTGACATTGTTAAACATACTGTCACTTTCGACAGCAACGGTGGCACACCTGTTGACCCACAACAGGTTGAAAAAGGTGAAAAAGCCATTCAGCCAGACAACCCAACTCGTGATGGTTACACTTTCCTTGGTTGGTATACCGGCAAATATGGCGACGAAAAATGGGTGTTCTCTGGCTATCCTGTTACAGAATCAATCACCCTCACTGCAAAATGGCAACAAAAATATAACTTGTCAGCAATTGTATTTGAAGACGTGTCTTACGTATATGATGGATACGAAAAATCAATAGAAATTTCTGGACAGTTGCCACAAGGCTTGTTTGCAGAATATACAAACAACGTTGCAACAAATGCAGGCACAACTTTTGCAACTGCAAAAATCAAAGACCAATACGACGTTGTTCATGCAACTTACACAGCAAACCTCATCATCCAAAAAGCAACGTTTGGTCAAATCACAATGGATGACCTCACTTGCACTTATAACGGCACAGTCAAATCACTTGCAATCAATCAACAATTGCCACAAGGCATTACTGTTAGCTATTCAAACAACAACCAACGCAATGCTGGCAGTTATACTGTAGTTGCAAGCTTTGTCACAAACGACAACTACAACCCAATTGACGACGTGACAGCACAACTCAACATCAACAAGGCACAACTTGACGTATCTGCAACAAGTGCAACATTCACTTATGACGGCACTGCAAAATCAATACAGGCAGTATACGGCAACGTGATTGCAGGCGACAACGTTGGCATCACGTTTGAAGGCAATGGCAAAGTTGATGCAGGCACTTACACAGTGACAGCAACACCATATGCAACAGAAAACTACCTTGTTGCAGAACCATATCAGGTTACACTTACAATTTTGCCAGCACCAGTGACAATCACTGCCGTTGACAAAACAAGCAGATATGGCGAAGAACTCAAACAATTGACTTACAGCGTGACAGGTCAGATTTACAACAACGACTTTGTACCTGTTTTGAACAAAGAACAAGGCACAAACGTTGGTCAATATATCATCAGCGTGTCAGCAAGCAACGACAACTACGATATCACAACTGTAGATGGTGTTTATACAATCATTAAAAACCGTTACGATATGTCAGGTGTTTCTTTCGATGCCGCATCATACGTATATGACGGAAATGAAAGGTCTGTTGTAATAACAGGCGACTTGCCAGCTGGCGTGGTTGCAACTTACACAGACAACACAGGCATAAATGCAGGCACTTACAACGCAACTGCAAACTTTGTCGGTGACAACGTTAACTACGAAGCAATTGCCCCAATGTATGCAACGTTAGTTATTGAAAAAGCAGTTTACAACACAAGCACTTTCAGCTTTACTGACAAAACAGTTGTTTACAACGGCGATACACACACAATAACAGTTGATGGCATTTTGCCTGCTGGTCTCACTGTCTCTTACCAAAACAACAGCCTTGCAAATGCAGGCTCAATAGTTGCAACAGCAACTTTCAGTGGTGACTTCGACAACTATTATCAGGTTGGTAGCCTTACTGCAATTTTGACAGTAGAAAAAGCAACTTATGACATAACAGGCATCACTTTTGAAGACGCAACGTATGGCTACGATGGCACTGCAAAAACTATTGTTATAGCAGGCGAATTGCCAGACGGTGTGACAGTATCTTACACAACAAACAGCTACACTGCACTTGGCAGCTATACTGTCACAGCAACCTTCAGTGGTGACTACAACAACTACAATCAAATAGCCGACATGCAGGCGACCCTTGTTATAGAAAAAGGCACTTATGACATGAGCAACGTTGTGTTTGAAAGCAAAACGTTTACTTATGACGGAACAGAAAAATCAATTGGCATCACAGGCGACTTGCCAGATGGCGTCACAGTAGAGATTTTCAACAACGCAAAAACAAAGGCAGGCACTTATACTGCAACTGCAACGTTTGTTGGTGACGCATTAAACTACAACCTCATTCCAGACATGACTGCAACTCTCACAATAGAAAAAGCAACTTATGACATGTCAGGCATCGGGTTTGAAAATGGCGAGTTTGTTTATGACACAACAAGCAAGTCAATCTATATCACAGGCGACTTGCCAGATGGTGTAACAGTTTCTTATCAAAACAACGCACAACAAAATGCTGGCGAATACACAGTTGTTGCAAACTTTGCAGGCGACAGTGCAAACTACAATGCAATTGAAAGCAAATCTGCAACTATTACAATCAACAAGGCAACACCAGAGTTCAACGTGACTTACAATAGTGAAAACTTTGCTTTGGACAGCACACTTGTTCTCAACACAAACAGCGACATAAAAGGCGCAATCACTTTGGTTGATGGTCAAACACTTGTTATTGGCACTCGCAACTACAACTGGGTTTGGGCACCACAAGACACAGCAAACTACAACCCAACACAAGGTGTTGTCGAAATCACGGTTTTTGCAAAAGTGTCTTTCATCAACTACGATGGCTCAACAATCCAAACACAATACGTGCAAAAAGGTGGCTATGCAACAGAGTTTGCCCCAACTTATAGTGACAACAGTGGCTATAACTACACTTTCAGCAAATGGACAAGTGACGGCTCAACAAGCTTTGATTTTGAATCTCAAATCGTTGCAGACACAACAATTACAGCACAATACACAAGTGAAATCATCACTTATACAATCACTTACAACAACGTTAGCAACACAAGCCACAGCACGTTTACAACACAATACACAGTTAACGACAGTGTATACGTTCCGTCAGTTTCAAAAACAGGCTATACTTTCACAGGCTGGTCTGGCACAGGTTTGAGTGGCAATCCAAAATCATTTACACTTTCTGGCGAGGTTGGCAACAAAACTTACAGAGCAAACTTTGTTGCAAACACATATACAGTCACACTTGACGTAAATGGCGGCGACGAGCTCGAAACAACGCAATTTACTGCAACTTTCGACTCTAACTATTCGTTGCCAACACCAAAATATTTTGGTTATGACTTCCTTGGCTGGTATAGCGGCAGCACACTTGTTGACCAATATTCAACTTGGTCAATTGCAAAAAATACAACTCTCGTTGCACAATGGCAAGCACAAGACGTTATTTCAATTTATACAGCAGATGACCTCAAAATGGTTGGCTATGGCCTCGATTTAAGTTATCAGCTCCAAAACGACGTTAACCTTGCAGGTGAGGAGTGGATTATGCTTGGTGACGCATCAAACCCATTTGCAGGCACGTTCAATGGTCAAAATTACACAATTTCAAACTTTGCAATCAGCACAAAAGCAGACTATACAGGCTTGTTTGGTGTAAACAATGGTATCATTAAAAACCTTAAAATCAGCAATGCAACAATCACGGCTGGTGACGTTGGTTCAGCTGTGCTTGTTGGCAAAAACCTCGAGGGTGGCACAATTGACCATTGCATTGCAGGTGGCAGTGTTAGCGCATCTGCATCATATCTTGGTGGTGCCGTTGCACACAACCTTGGCAAAATCAGTTATACTGCATCTTCTGCAACAGTGACTGCAAATGTTTATAAAACTCAGAATATCGGTGGTTTTGTTGGTTATGCAGAGAGTGGTTCAATTGACAATTGCTATGCAACAGGTGACGTGACAGATCAATATTCAGCAAGCACTGGTAGCCTAATTAAGAACATTGGTGGTTTTGTTGGTTCTGCCAAAAATGCAAAAATAGAAAAAAGTTATGCAAAAAATAATATAAGCACTGTTGCTCCCCATGCTATTGCTTCTGATTATAGTGATGATATTTACGATATGCATTGTGGTGGTTTTGTTGGTTATATGTATTGTGGTTCAATTGACCAATGCTATGCGCAATCAACAATCAATGTTGTAATAGGTGATTATATTAGTAATTATAGTAGTGGTAGTCGTTATGTGTATATTTCCGGATTTGCAGGATGTGTAGCAGGCGAAAACAGTGAGAATAAAGCCTTGTTGTCAAACTGTTATACAAAAACTTCAATAGTTCTTGATTATGGTACAAGAGCCCGTGCTGTTTCTACTTATACGTTTGGTTACTTCTATGACGATTGTTCTGTTTCAAACAGCTATTCTGCAGAGCAAACACTGACAGCCTACAAGCCTAATTCTAACAGCAATAATTATTATCATGGTTTTTATTTTTACCAACCAACTCTTTGCAATATAACTAGTTCATTTGTGAGTGAAGTAACAGCAACTGCAACTGATACTACATATTCAGGAAAAGTATTTGAAAATGATTGTGTTAGCAATTGCTATTATGACTCAGCATTGAACTCTTCTTTCGGAACTGCAACAACAGTAACAAACTTTAAGTCAGTCAACTTTGTTAAAAACACTTTGGGTTGGGACGACACAATCTGGACACTCAAAAACGGACAATATCCAACCCTTGACCTTTACGTTGCAGACTAACAAAACCAAAAGTGCCAACCCATTGCAAAAAGCAACAACACACAACGCTGTTGCACGCAAACCTTGCAAGCACAAAATCTGGCACAAAAATAACAAAACAACAGACAGGGCATAACAACCCTGTCTGTAATTTTAAAGCCAGAATGTTTTAGGAAGATTTTTATATGTCTAATATGTTGAAAAAATTTGAAATACAAAACAACCTCCTTACACTTGAAAATAATTTGGTGTATAAGATTAAAGAAATAGATAAATCTACATTGGAAAAAAGCATAGGTGTAATAGACGTAAATAAAAACGCTATCGATAATAAGGCAGGTGTTTATATTTTTGTTT